>JAPPGB010000008.1:5991-47891 GCA_028821475.1 Spirochaetaceae bacterium | reverse complement strand
TTTACCCGGGTGGTGTGCCCCGGGGGCCCCCCTCCCCGGCCGCCCCGGGGGGGGGGGGGGGGGGGGGGGGCCGCCGGGGGGGCGGGGGGGGGCTCCCCCCGGCCCCCCCCCCGCGGCCACGGTCGGGGCGGTTCACGACTGGCTGCAATCCGGCCCCGGCGGCATTGCCGGCCACCGGCGGTTTGCCGACGTCTACCTGCACCTGCCCCTCCACCAGTTGGTGATCGAGGGGCGCATTCTCCTGTACGTGACCGACATCGCCAGCTACGCACGCCTCCCGGAGGAGAAGCGCGAGCTGCTGGACTTCCGCTGGTTGACGGTCGATGGCCGTATCCCGCTCCTCGAGGACTATCGTTCGTTTGCGGTTCCGGCCGCGGCGGACAATCCGGCCGGTGCGGCGCTGTTCTTGCGCTGGATTTCGCAGCCCCCGATACAGGCGCACCTGCTCGGGGCGGCCAACTTCACGTGGCTGCGCGGTTTCGGTCTGGCCGGCGGCGTTCCCGCGCTGCGCGAGGTGAGCGAGCGCATGCTGCCGCGCTCGCACGCGTTTCTCTTCGGGCGCATGCCCGATGCCGCCCTGCTGCGCGTACCGGAGCCGCCGCCGATCGATTGGGCCGCGGCGCGCAGGGAGCTGGTGGAACCGTGGCTGCGCGCCGCCGCCATCGCCGGAGCCCTGCCGCCGCCGGGGCAGCCGCCGCTTGCGCAGGCGGTCAGCCGATGGCGCCGCACCGTCGACGCACCCTAGAGCGTGGCTCGTGGCGAATCCCGGCTGCAGGTGCGCCATGCGCGTTGACATAACGATTCGCTTTCGTTACCGTCGTAGCGCAGCTATTCCCAAATATGAAATAACGGCAATCGGTCGACCGGCATCGCCGGCCCGCGAACGCCGGCAACAAGGAGCAGGAAGTGGCGAATGTCGAGCTCAGGAACGTAACAAAGGTATACGAGGGCGGCGTGAAGGCGGTGGATGCCGCCAACATTGCCGTCAGCGACAAGGAATTCGTGGTCCTGGTAGGGCCGTCCGGGTGCGGCAAGTCGACCACCTTGCGGATGATCGCGGGCCTGGAGGAGATCACCTCCGGCGAACTGCTTATCGACGGCAAGATCATGAACGACGTAGCGCCGAAGGACCGCGACATCGCCATGGTGTTCCAGAACTACGCCCTGTACCCGCACATGTCGGTGTACGAGAACATGGCGTTCGGTCTCAAGATCCGCAAGTACGCCAAGAAGGAAATCGACGTGCGCGTGCACGAGGCCGCCGGCATTCTCGATATCGAGGAGTTGCTCGACCGCAAGCCGAAGGCACTGTCCGGCGGGCAGCGGCAGCGGGTCGCCGTGGGCCGGGCCATCGTGCGCAAGCCGAAGGTGTTCCTGTTCGACGAGCCGTTGTCCAACCTCGACGCCAAGCTGCGCGTGCAGATGCGGGCGGAGATTTCCAGCCTGCACTCGCGCCTGCAGGCAACCATGATCTACGTCACCCACGACCAGGTCGAGGCGATGACGATGGGCGACCGCATCGTGGTCATGCGAGACGGACTCATTCAGCAGATCGGCACGCCGCTCGGGCTATACAATCAGCCGGTGAACCGTTTCGTGGCCGGTTTCATCGGCTCCCCGCCGATGAACATCGTCACCGCCAAGGTGGTGGCGTCGGGCGACGGGTTGATGATCGACGAGGGCGACTTCCAGATTCAGCTCGACGGCGAGATGGCCGATACGCTGCGCTCGCACGTCGACAAGGACGTGTTGTTCGGCATTCGGCCCGAGGATCTGCTGTATGACGAGAGCCCGGCGCAGAAGAACAACATCAAGGCGCGCGTCGAGGTCGTGGAGCCGCTCGGCGCGGAGATCCACCTCTACGTAAGCACCTCGCAGAACCAGATCATCGCCAGGGTTCCGCCTCGCCACGACTTCCAGGTGGGTGAGGAGGTCAACCTGCACCCGGACGTGTCCAAGCTGCACGTGTTCGACATGGAGAGCGAGGCCGCCGTCGCCCAGCCGACCGGGGTCCGCGCCTGATGAGCGTACCGGAACATTAGGTTGATATCGGAACGGTGCATGAAGATTCCTAGGCTTGCCCTCGCCATCCTGCTGCCCCTGTCACTGGTCTACTGCGCAACCACGCCGCCCGGAATGGACGGCGCCGCGGACGCGTCCGGGACACCGGCGGTGTCCGGCAACCTTGCCGAAGAGTTGCGGCAGGCCCGAGTCGCGATTGCCCGTGCCGCCGAGGCGGACGCGGCGACCTACGATCCGGTCACGCTGCAGGAGGCGCGCGACGCTCTTGCCGAGGGCGAGCGGTTGCAGTCCAGCGATCCGAAGGCAGCTCGCGAAGCGCTGATGCTGGCGTCGCTGAAGGCGAATACCGCTTACCAGAACGCGCTCGGTCTGGCGCAGCGCGCCCTGGATCTGCAGATGACCGATCTCCTGGAGCAGCTCCGCGAGGATCAGGTGGATCAGTTTGCCCCGGAAGAATATGCCGACGCGGTCAGCACCGTTACCGACGCGCGCGACCTGTTCGCGGCCGGCCGCTTGTCCGACGGCGCCGACACGGCGTCCGCCGCGATCGCACGCATGGAGCAGTTGCGCGACATGGTGGCCGACCAACTTGCCCGTGTGCTCGAATTGAAAAGCGCCAGCGAAGGGTTGATGGACCGCATCGACGAGCAGGGTTCGCGCCTCGGAGCGGAAGCGCAGGTTGCCGAGTTGCAGGAGCGTTACGAGGCGGGCAAGGAAGCCCTGGATCGCTTTGCCCTCGACGACGCGGAGCGGAACTTCGGGGCGGCGCGCAGCGCCGGCCGCGCCGCGTTGCCGGTCACCGACGGTGGCGTCGGCGAAGTCACCATGGCGCAGGCTGACGAATTGATGCTCGTGGTGATGAACGAGCTTGAGGCCGCCTCCGTGCTGGACGTGATCACCGACGACGAGATCGTGGTGGAACCGGCGCCGTGGCAGGGCACCCCGTACCTGGAGAACGGCGACGCCGGGCTGGACGCCGCCGCGCGCGATGCGCTGCAGGCGCTGATCGGAGCCGGTGTCGAGGACGTGCCGCAGCACACCCTGCTGGAGCATGCCAAGGAGTTGTGGCGGCTGGGCGTCGACCGCCGCAACGCCGGCGAGTACCGGCGTGCCGTGACCTACTTCGAGCGCGCGAAGCGTTACGGGGCAGCATTTGCCGAGTTCGCGGTCACGCAGATCTACACCGTGCGCTTGATTCCGGAGCGCCGCGAGTCGCTGTGGCGGATTGCGGAATACGACTTCATTTACGGAAATCCGTGGTTGTGGCCGAAAATCTGGCATCGGAATCGCAAGCTCATCCAGAATCCCGATCTGATCTTTCCCGGCTGGCAGCTCTACATCCCGCCGCGCTGACCGCGCGCGGCGGGGTACCGTAGCAGGGCGTCCGTTGCCGTTGCGCTCCGCAACCCGCTTTGCAGGGACGGCGCGCCCGTCGCTGTGTCTCAGCCTGACCGAACCCACCCTCGGCGCGTGCCTTGAGCAGGCGCGCGCCCATCGGCACCTGGTCGACCTGGTGGAGCTGCGCGTCGACCTGCTGCACCACCGGCAGTGGGCGGGTGTCGCTCGCTTCGCGACCGAGTGCCCGCTGCCGGCGATGTGCACCATACGTCGCCCACGCGACGGCGGCCGTTGGATAGCGCCCGAGGCGGTGCGCCGCCGGCTGCTGACCGCCGCCGCCCGCGCCCCATTCCGCTACCTCGACCTCGAATCCGATCTGCCGACCGGCGCCGTCCCGCTGCCGCCCCGCGGACCGCGCATCATCCGCTCCCTGCACGACACCGACGGCACGCCGCCGCACCTTCCGGCACTGCTGCGCGCGCTGCCGCGCAGCGGGCGCGAGATTCCCAAGCTCGCGGTAACCCCGCACGGCTGCGCCGATCTGGCGCGCATTGTGGGGGCGGCGCAGGCGGCGCCGCGGCCCCACATCGTGCTCGGCATGGGACCCTACGGCGTTGCCACGCGGCTGCTCGCCGCCAAGCTGGGCTCCCTGCTGACGTTCACCTCCGCGGGACGGCGGGCGGCGGCGCCGGGACACCTGGACCCGCACACCATGCAACGCCGCTACCGCTTCGGTGCCATCGGCGCCGCCACCCCGGTGTACGGTCTGATCGGCAACCCGGTGGCCCACTCGCGGTCGCCGGAGATTCACAACCGCGGCATGGCGGTTGCCGGGGTGCCCGCCGTGTACGTGCCGTTCCTGGTCGATGACGTGGACCGGTTTCTCGATCTGGCCCCGTCGTTGGGCGTGCGCGGACTGTCGGTAACCATACCGCACAAGGAAACGGTAATGGCCCTGCTGCACCGCGCCGACCCGTCGGTCAGCGGCGCCGGCGCGTGCAACACGGTGGTGCTCGAACAGGGTCGCTGGACCGGTTTCAACACCGACGCGGCCGGCTTCATGGAACCGCTCGCCGGGCTGTTGGCGCGCGGGGGCATCCGTCGAGCCACGGTAATCGGCGCCGGCGGTGCTGCCCGTGCCATCGTGTGGGCGTTGCGCGAGGCCGGGGTCGACGTGCTGATCGCCAACCGCACGCTGCCGCGAGCGCAGGTGCTGGCGGCCGAGATGTCCGCGGACGCGGTGGCACTGACCGCCTCCGATCTGGCGCAGCACGTCTCGGACTACTCGGACCTGATTGTCCAGGCGACCAGCCTCGGCATGGAACGCCATGGCGAGGGGGCGCAGGCACCGGTACGAGATCCGATCGCGCATGTGCCGCTCAGCGGGCGTGAGATCGTGTACGACATCGTGTACGCCCCGCCCGAGACGCCGCTCTTGGCGCGCGCGCGCGCGGCCGGCTGCACCATAGTGTTCGGTCACGAAATGCTGCTCGGTCAGGCATACGAGCAGTTCCGCCTGTTCACCGGCGTGCCGTACCCCTCGGTCGAACGCCGCCGCCTGAGCAGGTTGCTCGGACCCGATTGATCCCGCCGCCCGTCAGGGTACTTCAAGGCGCCCGCTCGGTGCGTCGATCATAAAAGCAGAAGCGAGGTGCGCGGCGCCACCGGGAGGTGAGCGGGTTGGCCGGGCGGCCCCGGCGCAAGTCGGGCCGGGGCCGGCGCCACGAGGGGGGCAAATGGATTCGAGAAATCGGCTCTGGTGGGTCATGGGAGGGGTCGCCCTCCTGCTGGTGGTCGTGCTGACCGGAGGGCTGTACTGGTTGCGCCCGGTCGACAGCGTGGCGCGGGCCGACCTCGCCTTGCCGCGGCCGGCGCAGGACGCCCAACCGTTCGAGTTCGTCGCCACGCCGGGCGTGGCGGCGGCTCCCGAGCGGCCGGCAGGCGAGACTCCGGCCGGCGACCCGGCCGCCGCCGGCACGTCCGACACCGCCGACACCGCCGACACCGCCGACGCTTTGCCGGCATCGACGCTCGCGGCGGCGTCGCCGGCGGCCGAGGCAGTCGCCACCGACTCGCGCCAGGTTGCCGCCCGCCAACCGAAGCCGCGCATCACGCTTGACACGCAGGAGCCCGCCGGCGCCGCCGACATCCCGGCCGCCGCCCCAGAGGTGCGTGCCATCGCCACCACCAGCGCGCGCACCGGGTCTGCTGACGCGCCGGCCGTGGCAGCTCCGGCGGCGGAGGCGAAGCGCAGCGTGCCTCTTGCCAAGCTCGCGCCCAAGCTGCCACTGCACGAGTTCTGGGTACAGGTGGGCAGCTTCGCCAGCCGAGCGCGCGCCAACGCCCTCGAGCAGCGCCTCAGCGACCACGGCATCATCAGCCGCGTCACGACGCGGTCCACCGACGCGGAGGTATTCTTCCGCGTGCGCGTCGGTCCGTACGGTAGCCGCAAGGAGGCGGAGAAATTCCTGGCGTGGGTGCAGCAGGTGGATGGAATGGACGGCAGCTACATTTCGGAGGTGCGCAACTCGGGCGGCTGATCCGCTCGCACGGCGCCGCTCCGCTACGCCGGCCCGCGGCCCTGCGGCGCGCTAGGTGCTGAGCGACAGGGCGACCGCGCTGCCGACGCCGATCAGGGCCACGAGCAGCGCGATGCCGAGCCGCCGCCACAACTGTCGGCGGTAGGCGGTGTTGACGTTGCGGTATCCGAAAAAGCTCACCAGCGTGGCGCGCCCGAGCAGCACCATCGGCAGCAGCAGTGCAGCGGCCACGAGGTCCACCGAGAGCGGGGCGAACAGCGTCAACGCCACGAACGCCTGCGCCGGTTGCAGATACAGGCTGGCCACCAGGCGAACGATCCACACCGGGGCCAGGACGATCCAGAGCAGCGAGTGCCAGCGGTTGCGAGCCAGGTTGGCGAGCAGCACGCACAGCAGCGCCCAGACGAACGGGTAGGCGAGCGCAACGTTCACTGCCGCCGCCGCCGCTACCACGACGAGCAGCATCACCGCGGCCGCGGCAAGGTAGAAGCTGGCGATCGGCGCACGGCGATCCTGTTCCAACCACCGGCGACCGATCGCGTAATGCGCGAGCGCGGCGACCAGCGCGGCCAGGCCGAGCTTCAGGGCCAGGAACAGCACCGGCGCTTCGTGCCACAGGAGCGGGTTCCGTGCCGCTCGCGGCAGCAGGCCAAGCGCGGCGGAACCGGCGCCGAGCGCGGCAACCGCGACGGCCCCCATCAACGGGATGCGCCAACCGTACTGCCACAGCGTGCGGGTGGCGTACCGGAGCTGCGTGGACGCGGCAAAGGCGTAGAAGATGACCGCGGCGATCGCCAGGACCACCAGCACAACGTAGTCCTGTTCGGCAACGATCAGCGGTGCCGTGGCGCCGCCGAGCAGCAGGTAGTTGCGGTCCCAGGCGGCGGGTATGCCGTCTTCGTATTCGGCGGTGAGCAGGACCAGAAACTGCGCCATCCGCGCCAGCCACAGGTCGGGATCGGCACCGGCGCCGGCCGCGCCCCGGTAACCGCTCACGCGCAACGCAGGATGCCCGGCGCGGAAAAACGGCGCCAGGCGTGGTTCCTCGGCCAGCCCGAGACGAACCAGGTCGTTGGCGTGCGCGGCCGGGATGCGTACCGGCTGCCCGGCCCCCTGCAGAGCGCTGAGCACGCCGCGCACGAGCCACGGCGGAGCAACTACCCGGTCGCCGCCGGTGTGCAGTTGCACGCTGCCCGGGCGGCCGATCAGGTCGAAGTACACTACCGCGGTGGGCGCGTTGGTGAGGTATTCCTGCAGAAAGGAGCGGCTGCCGAACGGGTATCCGTGATCGGGGTCGCCGCGTTCTCCACCCAGGAACAGGAAGCGCACCGAGACGGGCGGACGTTCGGGGGCCTGGGCCAGGAACCGAGCGAAGCCGAGGATCAGCGCCAGGGTAGGTCCGTCGGTGTGCGGCTGGGCGTCTGGCGCATCGGCAAGGGCCAGCGGGACGACGATCAGCAGCGTGTCGTCCCGGCGTCCCGCGACCGCCACTTCGACGATGGCCGAGCGAGACTCGCCGAATGGCTCGGTCAGGGCGTGCAGCCGGGGCCTCAAGCCGGACAACGCGAGACGTCCGCGTATGTGTTGCGCCGCGGCCCACTCCATGGTCGACTCCTCGCCGCGTGCGGCGAGGTCGGAGAAGAACTGCACGTCCTCCTGGAACGAGCCGTGCCAACGGGGTGTTTCCGCGTCCTGCGCCTGCGGCGCCGCCGCCAACGCGAGCAGCAGACCCGCGGTGGCGATTGCTCTTGTTGCACGGCGCATAGGGTTATATTAGTCTGTAGCGGCCCGTTGTGCCGGGCACCTGGCGATCTAGTGATGAAGTTGCTTCCGGCTATAGTTGCACGGCGAAGTGCAAAGCGGTTCAGTGCGCGGCAGGTCAGCAAGGAGTGCGTGGAGCGCATTCTGCAGGCCGGTCGGTTGGCGCCGTCGGCCAAGAACAGGCAGGAATGGCGCTTCATCGTCGTGAACCGCCATGACCTCCGCGAGAAGCTGGCGTCGGCGTCGTTCGGCGCCGAACAGATCGAAACCGCCTCGGTGGTCGTTGCCGTGTGTACCACCAACGTCGACTACCGCATGCCCAACGGGCAACTTTCCTTTCCGGTCGACCTCGGCATCGCGGCCGCGTTCATGATGCTGCAGGCGACCCACGACGGAGTCGAGTCCTGCGCCATGACCACCTTCGACGAGCAGGAAGTGCAGGATCTCCTGAGCATACCTCATGCCATGCGCGTGGTAGTAATGCTGGCGTTCGGCTACACCGATCAGCAGTTGCCTCCGCAGGGCCGGAAGCCGCTGTCCGACATCGTCGCGTACAACCACTGGTAGGTCGCGCTACGGTCATGGCGGTGGAACCGGGGCGCAGCGCACGCCGCGAGCGGTGCACCAACGAAACCCAGATCAGCGTGCACGTCGGGCTCGACGACGCCGGCGAAGTGAGCATCGACACGCCGGTGCCGTTCTTCACCCACATGCTGGAAGCGATGGCGTTTCACGGCGGCTTCGCTCTGTCGGTGCGTGCGCGCGGCGACGTCGAGGTGGATCCTCACCACCTGGTGGAGGACGTGGGGCTGGTGGTCGGCGACTGTCTGCGCGCGGCGCGCGGCGCCGCGCCGGTAGCGCGCTTCGCCAGTGCCCTGGTGCCGATGGATGACGCGCTGGCAGAGGTGGTGGTCGACGTCGGCGGGCGCCCCTATCTGCACTACGAAGCGCGTTACCCGCAGCCGGTTGCGGGCGACTTCGACGTCGCCCTGGTGCGCGAGTTCCTGCTCGCCCTGGCGATGCGCGCTCAGATCAACGTGCACGCCACGCTGCGCCATGGAGCCAACGCGCACCACATGGTGGAAGCGCTGTTCAAGGCGCTCGGGCGTGCGTTGGCGGCCGCCTACGCGCCCTCACGGCGCGCCATGTCCACCAAGGGGCGCGTCGGCTGACCGCCGCCGCCGACCCGGCGCGCGCGGTCAGTACTCTTCGATCTGCTGCCGGCCGGCGTCGGTAAGGAACTCCGGGATCACGTATACCACCGGCGGCGCCCCGGTCCGGGTGGCGCGCTGTTCGGCATGTCCCTTGCGCACCATCTCATCCAGAAAGGCTCGCGAGTCGTCCAGGCTCCAGGGACCGCTGGTGGCCACCAGCGCGGGCGACACCAGGCCGCCGCCCGCTCTCGCGATCCGCAGGATCACCTGCTCGAGCGACTCGACAACCGGCGCAGCGGCCTCGCTCAGCAGTTCCCGCTCGTCCTCCAACGCCCTCTCGCGCACCAGAGTCGGAATTCTGAACAGGTCCACGATCGCTCCGATCCCGAACAGGCCTCCGGTCAGCAACCACAGCACGCCGGTACCGTACCTGCGCAGGTAGAAGCGGTGCAGGCCGAGCGAGCCGAGCCCGCCGACCGCCCACAACAGGTATGCGATGAGCAGAGAGTACATACCGCCTGCCGAGAGTATATCCGTTCAGGGATATGTGTGGCTCAACGTACGCGGGACCGGCGCGCCTTCGACGCCGGTGCCGGGCACATTCGGGGCAGGCCGCGTCCGTCAGGGGTAGATGCGGCTCAATGTGCGCGGGAATGGCGCGCTTTCGCGCACGTGGTGGGTACCGGTCAGCCAGGCAACGGTTCGTTCGAGGCCGATCCCGAAACCGGAATGGACCACGCTGCCGAAGCGGCGCAGGTCGAGGTACCAGTGGTACGCTTCCTCGGGCAGCCGCGCTTCCCGAATGCGGTCGCTGAGCAACCGGTAGTCGTCCTCTCTTTGTGAGCCGCCGATGATCTCGCCGTAGCCCTCCGGAGCAAGCAGGTCGGCGCACAACACCGTGCGCGCATCTTCCGGATTGCGCTTCATGTAGAACGCCTTGGCGGCGCGCGGATAGTTCACCACGAACACCGGCCGCTCGTGCGCCTGCGACAAGGTGCTCTCGTCGTCGGCGCCCAGATCCTGTCCCCAGGCAATGCGGCTCCCGGCCGCCTGCAGGCGGGCCACGGCCTCTCCGTAATCGAGGCGCGGAAACGGCCGCTGCACGGCGCGCAGCGGGTCCAGGTCGCGGCCGAGCGTGTGCAACTCAGCCTCGCAGTTGGCCACAACGTCGGCCGCCACGGCACAGATCAACTCCTCCTGCAAGTCGAGGTTGCCCCGGTTGTCGAGGAACGCGACTTCCGCTTCGAGCATCCAGAACTCGGTCAGGTGGCGGCGGGTCTTCGACTTCTCGGCGCGGAAGGTGGGACCGAAGTTGTACACCCGGCCCAAGGCCGCGCAGGCGGCTTCCAGGTAGAGCTGCCCGGTCTGGGCGAGATAAGCATCGCCGAGGTCGAAGTAGGGCAGGCTGAACAGGGTGCCGGCGCTCTCGCCGATGGAGCCGGTCAGAATCGGCGTGTCGACGTGCACGAAGCCGCGGTCGTCGAAGAACCGGCGCATGCTCGCGGCGGTCCGGGCGCGTACCCGCAGCATCGCCTCCTGGCGCGTCGACCGCAGCCAGAGATGCCGGTGCTCGAGCAGAAAGTCGATGCCGTGCTCCTTCTTGGCGATCGGGTAGTCGTCGGTAGGGTTGTGCACTACCGATATGGCGCGCACGCCCAACTCCACGCCACTCGGTGCCCGGTCGTCGGCGCGGACTTCACCCTGCACAGTGAGGCTGGCTTCCATCCGGAGCGACGCCAGGGCGGCGAACGATTCGGCGTCACATTCGCCCTTGACCGCCACGCCCTGCACGCGGCCGGAGCCGTCACGGAGCTGCAGAAACCGGATCCTGCCCTTGGAACGCATGTTGTACAGCCATCCGGCCAGTTCCACCCGCCGGCCGACGTGGCGCGGCAGATCCGCGATCAACACCCGCGGCGCATTCACGGCCGCGTCCGCCGCTTCCCTCCGGTCGGTCATGGTTCCTCGCTCCTTTGCCGCGCCCGCTCATCGCCGGCGTCGTGCAGCGCGGCCTGCAAGAGTGCTTCCGCCCGCTCCTCGGCAAATGCGGCGCGCAGCAGGCGACCCGCCGCCGCGGTCCCGCCGCCCGGCGCTGCGGAGGCGGGCGGAACGGGGTAGCCGAACGCCTCCAACGTGTGCCGCTGCTCGCGCGGCTCGAGGGGGCCAAGGGCGACAACCTCGCGTGCGATGCCGACTACCTCGCGTTCGGTCAGCCCGGTGAGAACCGGAGCCGACCGTTCGGCGCCGAGCAACAGTAGAAACCTCGCTACCTGCTCGAAGCCGCGGTCGCGTTCGGTGCCGCGAACGAATCCGCGGGTGGCCGCATCGCTCACGGCACCTCCGGGCCGGCGCTCCGCCGCGGCGCCGGAAGCTGCTCGCACAGCTCTGGAAGCGCGAGCGGCTGGCCGTGCGCCGGCGCGCAGCTGTTGCCGTGCAGGGTTGCGCCCAGCCCCCGATCGCCTGCCTCGGCGGCGGCGGCCTCGCGCAGGGCGTCTTCTGCAAGCAACAGGTGGCTGACGTGGGCAAGCATGCGGACGCTGCACGCTACCAACGGCAACCGCTCTTGACAACCGACGCACCTGCGCGCCCGCACTCCCGCACTCCCACACCCTGGCACTCCCCGGTACCTCCCCGGCACCCACGGCACCCCGCGTCGCATTGACCGGCCGGGGATCAGGTCAGTAGACTATCGGTCGTACCGCCGCTGTAGCTCAGATGGTAGAGCAGAGGACTGAAAATCCTCGTGTCAGCAGTTCGATTCTGCTCGGCGGCATGCTCTCGGGCCGGGTCACTCCGGCTGCCAGAAGTAGGGTCCGCTCAAGGCCCCCTTGTCCGCACCCGGCAGCTTGCCGAACACGTACACTTCATAGCGCATCCCGGCGCGGTAGTCGTCGCCCCGCAGGTGCACTTCCCCGGCGGCGGCCAGCGACTCGCGCAGCATGCCCTCGGACACGATCCACAGGCTGTAGTCCGCGTCGCCGCTCACCGCAAAGGTACCCCCGCGCTGCCGTACCTCGGGCAGAGGAGTCGAACGGCGCTGTTCGGGAATCACGAAGCGGGAGGTGGCACGCTCGCCCCCCGTATCGATCAGCAGTACGCGATATGCGCCGGACGGGAACGGCTGTTCGCCCGGCATGGCCAGCGAGGCGGCGCCGACCCAGGTGGCGCCGTCGCGTTCGTCGCGCGTCCAGGTGTCGGCGGTGGCGTGCCAGAACAGCTCGCCCCCGTCGTGGATGACGTACAACTCGTCGAGGTCGTCGAGTCCGTCGGCATCCGCGGCGCGCACGAACACGCTCAGTCGTTCATAGCGGCGGTCGAGGTCGCGGTCGTCGAAATCGACCAGCAGCCACTGCAGTTCGTACAGCTCCGGGGCGCTGGTCTCACAACCCGCCAGAGCCAAGGACAGGACGAGCGCCGCACACAGGTACAGCGCTGCCGTCGCGCCGGCGGCGGCTCTCGCCGGGAGCGTACCGCGAGCCGCCCCCGTGCAGCGCGTCACCTTCCCGCGCCGGAACCCGGCGCCTCCGTGTCGCATGCCGGCTCGGCCAGCGTGCGGCGCAGCGCCGCAATGAATCGCTGCAGCTCCTGAGTTGTGCCGATGCTCACGCGCAGGTGGCGCGCGAGGGCCGGATGGCGCGGCGCACGCACGATCACCCCCTGCTCGAGCAGCCGGCGCGCCACGGCGGCGGCGGGCCGGCCGACGTGCACGAGGATGAAGTTGGCGTGCGACGGGACGGCGTCGAGTCCGAGTTGTGCGAACGCCGCGTACAGTTGCCGCTTGCCGCACCGATTGAGGTCGAGCGTACGGTGCAGGAACTGTTCGTCCTGCAGCGCTGCCAGGGCGGCGGCCTGCGCCAGTACCGAGGTGTCGAACGGCGGCCGTACGCGATGCAGCAGCGCCGCGGTGTCCGCCGCCATGATGCCGTACCCGAAGCGCACGCCGGCCAGGCCGTATGCCTTCGCCATGCTGCGTACCAGGATCAGGTTGCCATGACCGCCCGCGGCGCGCGCCCGCAACTCCGGGAACGCCTCCGGGTCGGCGAATTCCCGGTACACCTCGTCGTGCACGAGCACGACCCGTTCCGGCAGCGCGGCGAGCAGGCGACGCATTGCGGCGCGCGGGAACAACGCGCCGGTCGGATTGTTCGGGTTGCACAGGAACACCATGCGCGTGCGCCCTCCGATCCGCTCCAGGATGGCGTCCGCGGTCAGCTCCAGATCCGGCATCGGCACGTCCACCACGGTCGCCCCCTTGGTCAGCGCGGCAATGCGGTACATGTCGAAGGTGACCTCCGGCACCAGCACTTCGTCGCCCGGGCGCAGGAACGCCAACGCCGCGGCCAGCAGTATGGAGTCGGCGCCGTTGCCGGTGACCACGCAGTCGGGAGCCACGCCGTTGGCCGCGCCGAGCGCCTCCTGGAGCACCGGGTTGATCACCTCCGGATACTGGTGGCCGCGCTCGAGGCTGGCGGCCATGGCGGCAACCGCCATGGGACTGACCCCGAGGGGATTCTCGTTGGATGCAAGCTTGATGATGTCGGTGATGTCGGTAGTGCCGAGTTCGCGCGCCACCTCGACGATGGTGCGGCCCGGTACGTACGGTGCAATGTCGGCGATGCCGGGGGCGGCGTTGCGTGCTGCGTCGAACATCATGCGTCAGGCGGCGCGGCGCCGGAACAACGCGGCTCCGACACGGTTGACCGGCCCCGTAATGACATATATATTCGCCAAAATGAATGAAAATACAACTATGGAGCCTATCACAACCACCTCTCTCCATGCAACTCGCGCCACCGCCGCCGGTCGCCGCCGCGCCGTTCTCGAACTGATCGCCGGCGGTGCGATCAGCAGTCAGGGCCAGCTTCTCAAGCACCTGTCGGCGCGCGGCCACCCTGTTACGCAGGCGACGCTGTCGCGCGACCTGAAGATACTGAAGGTGGGCAAGCTGCCCAATGGCCGCGGCGGTTACACGTATACGGTCCGCGACGACGCCACCGGCGGTGCGGAGGAAGACGTGCAGGCGATGTTCCTGCACGGCTATCGGTCGATCTCCTTTTCCGGCAACCTGGCGGTAATCCACACGCTGCCCGGCCACGCCGCGAGCGTGGCGTTCGCGCTCGACAGGCTGGCGGTGGCCGGGATCATCGGTACCGTCGCCGGGGACGACACGATTCTGGCGGTGCTGGCGGAGGGCACCGGCGCGGACCAGGTACGCCGGGAGCTGATGCGGCGCATCCGGGGACTCGCGGAGCGCACGCCGTGATCGCCACCATACTCGGCGCAACCGGCTACGCCGGCTCGCTGCTGCTGCGCCTGCTGCTCGAGCATCCCGCCGTTAGCGCCATCGTGGCCGTTTCCTCGTCGCGCGCCGGTCAGCCGCTCGCCGCCGCGCTGCCGGCGTTCGCCGGGCTGGCGACCGCGGCCTCCGAGAAGCTCGGCGATGGCAACCTGGTAAGCGCCGAGGAGGCGGCGCGGCGCCCCACCGACGTGGTGTTCTCCGCGCTGCCGCCGTTGCAGTCGGCGGCCGGCGCCGACCCATACTTCGACTCGGCGGTGGTGATCGACCTGGCGGCGGACTTTCGCATTCGCGATCACGCACTGTTCGCGGCCGCGTACGGAACGGCGCCGCCGCGCCCCGACCTGCTGCCGAGCGCCGCCTACGGGCTCAGCGAGTGGCACCGCGAGTCAATTGCGCAGGCGTCGATCATCGCCAACCCGGGCTGTTACCCGACCGCGGTGTTGCTGCCGCTGCTGCCGCTGGCGGCGGCCGGTGTGCTGCGCGGCACGGTGATCGCGAATGCCATGAGCGGGGTTACCGGCGCCGGCCGCAAGGTGAGCGCGGACTACCTGTTCACCGAACTGAGCGAGAGCGTTACCGCGTACGCACCGGCTCGCAGCCACCGTCACCATGCCGAGATGGCCAGCGAACTCGGCCCGGCGGCGGACGATCTCGACCTGCTGTTCACGCCTCACCTGGTGCCGATGCGGCGCGGCCTGGCGGCCACCACGGTGGCCACGCTGCGCGAGCCGGGTGCCGCGGCGCGGGTCGCCGGCATACTGGAGGAAGCGTACGGCGGGTGCCGGTTCGTCGCCCTCGCCGGGGATCGCATCCCGGCGACCGCCGACGTATGGGGCGCCAACCGCTGCGACATCGGGTGGCGCGTGAGCGGGCGCGAGGTAGTGCTGTTCTCGGTCATCGACAACCTGCTCAAGGGTGCCGCCGGGCAGGCGGTGCAGAACATGAACCTGCGCTTCGGACTGCCGGAAGGCTCGGCCCTGCCGCTGCACGGAGAGGCCTAGCAGCCCGTGGCGAAACTCCGGCTGCATTCGAGCGGCGATCCATCCCGGCTGGCTGCGTTGCTCCTCGCTCACATATACCCTGATATGCTCGTTCGTCGCGCCTTGCCAGCCGGGCGCCTCGCCGCTCTCGGTGCGACGCCGGGTTCCACCACGGGCTGCTAGCGTCATGGACGGCGAACTGCTGGTGATCAAGCTCGGCGGTGCCGCGGCCGACCACGAACCGTCACTGACCGCGTTTGCGCGCGAGCTGGCCGCGCTGGCGCGGGGCGGGGCGCGCATCGTGCTGGTACACGGCGGCGGCGCCGAGGTGAGCGCGCTGTCGCGGCGGCTGGGGCTTGAGCCGCGGTTTCGCGACGGCATACGGATTACCACGCCGGAGGAGATGCCGTACGTCGACATGGTGCTGTGCGGCGCCGTCAACAAGAGGCTGGTACGGGTGCTCGGTTCCGCGGGCCTGCGTGCGGTGGGTCTGAGCGGATCGGACGGACCGATGTTTACCGGCGCACCGCTGGCCGGCGCCGCTGCCGGCGCGGGCAACCGCACGGCGACGGTGGCACAGGTAGACACCCGGCTGCCGCGGCTGCTGGTCGAGCACGGCTACCTGCCGGTGGTTGCTCCGACGAGCGTGCAACCGCCGGCGCTGGCGGTGAACATCAACGCCGACGCGGTCGCCCTGCGGTTGGCGCCGGCGCTGGCCGCCGATCGCCTGCTGTTCCTGTCGGACGTTCCCGGCGTTCTGAAGGACGGCGCCGCGCTGGCGGTGCTCACGCCGCACCGGGCGGCCGCGGAGATCGCCGCCGGGACCATCGGCGGCGGCATGATTCCGAAGGTCGAGGCCGCGCTGCACGCCCTGGCACAGGGCGTGCGCCGGGTGGTGATCGGCCGGTTCGCCGCGCCCGGAGACCTGGCGAGGCTGTTGACCGGGGCGGCCGGGACCACCATGCTCCCTCACAATCACGATCTTCCCGACACTGCAACCAAGCAACCAACACAGCAACCGACACAGGAGGTACGGTAATGAAACGAGATGGTGCGATAGTCAGCGAACACCCGATGCCGGGCGTATTCACTCCGGAACTGCTGGTCCTCGACCACGGCAACGGCTGCCGGGTGAGCGACGTCGCCGGCAGGTCCTACCTGGACTTCGGCGGCGGAATCGCGGTCAACGCACTCGGCTACGGGCGCGACGACCTGGCGCAGGCCGCGGCCGACCAGATGCGCAAGCTGGTCCACGTGTCCAACCTGTACGCAACCGAGCCGGCCCTGGCGCTGGCGGAGAAGCTGATCGCATCGGCGCCGGCGCGGGCCGGCATTGCCAACGTGCAGTTCACCAACAGCGGATCGGAGGCCAACGAGACGGCGCTCAAGTATGCGCGCCTGCTGGCCTCGCGCGGCGGCAAGCAGGGCAAGGACCGCATCGCCTGCTTCAGCGGCGCGTTCCACGGCCGCACCATGGGCGCGCTGAGCTGCACGCCGACCGACAAGTACCAGGAGCCGTTCGCGCCGCTTGTCGGCGGCGTTACCGCTTTGCCCTTCAACGACGCCGATGCCGCCGCCGCAACCCTCGACGACTCGTTCTGCGCGGTGATCGTCGAGGTGGTGCAGGGCGAGGGCGGCCTCGACGTGATGAGCGAGCGGTTCGCACACAAGCTCAATGAACTGTGCCGCCGGCATGCCATCATGCTGATCGCCGACGAGGTGCAGACCGGTCTGAGCCGTACCGGCGAGCTGTACGCCAGCTCCCTGGTGGGACTGGAGCCGGACCTGATCACGCTTGCCAAGCCGCTCGGCGGCGGCCTGCCGTTGGCCGCGACGCTGATTCCGCGGCAGATCAATGCGCTGCTGCACATCGGTGACCACGGCACTACCTTCGGTGGCGGCCCGGTGACCTGCGCGGTCGGCAACCTGGTGTGGGACACCGTTGCCGCGCCCGAGTTCGTGGCAACCGTGCGCAGCCGCGGGCGCTACCTGCACGACGCGCTTGGCAAGCTCGCCGGCGCCAGTCCGATGCTTGGCACGGTCAAGGGCGCCGGCCTGCTGGCCGGCGTCACGGTGACCGGAGAGGTGGACGGCGCACCGGCGATCGCCAAGCTGGTGCCCGCGCTGCGCGACGCCGGCATGCTGGCATTGCGCTCCGGCGACGACGTGCTGCGGCTGGCGCCCCCGCTGATCGTCAGCGAGGCGGAAATAGACGAAGCGCTGGCGATGATCGCGGATGCGGTCGCCGCGCTCGGAGGCGAGTAGGTGGCCGAACTGCGCAAGATCGTCCTCGCCTATTCCGGCGGCCTGGATACGTCGATCATCATTCCCTGGCTCAAGGACCGCTATCCCGGCGCCGAGGTGATCGCCTATTGTGCCGATGTCGGGCAGGCTGACGATACGAGCGGTCTGGAGAAGCGCGCCCTGGCCTCCGGCGCCAGCAAGCTTCACCTGCGCGATCTGCGCGCAGAGTTCGTGACCGAATACCTGTTCCCGCTGCTGCGTTCGGGGGCTGTCTACGAAGGCAAGTACCTGCTCGGCACATCGATCGCGCGCCCGTTGCAGGCCAAGCACCAGGTCGCGGTGGCGCTCGAAGAGGGAGCCGACGCCGTGGCCCACGGCTGCACCGGCAAGGGCAACGACCAGGTGCGATTCGAGATGACCTATCGCGCCCTGGCCCCGCAACTTGCCGTGATTGCACCCTGGCGGCTGTGGGAGATCCGCTCGCGCGAGCAGGCGATCGACTACGCCGCCGCGCATGGCATCGACCTGGCCGGCATTTCACGGCGCAATATCTACTCGCGCGACGACAACCTGTGGCACATCAGCCACGAGGGCGGCGACCTGGAAGACCCCGCCAACCGCCCGGGCGAGGCGCTGTTCCAGCGCTCGGTGGCGCCGCGGGAGGCTCCCGACAGCGAAACCGCGGTGACCATCGAGTTCGAGGCGGGGGTGCCGGTGGCGGTGGACGGCGAGCGGCTGCAGCCGGTGCCCCTGCTCGCACGGCTCAATCGGCTCGGCGGCGGCAATGCCATCGGCCGTGCCGACCTGGTCGAGTCGCGGCTGGTCGGGATGAAGAGCCGCGGCGTGTACGAGACGCCGGGCGGCACCATACTGTGGACCGCGCTGCGCGAGCTGGAAGCGCTGACCCTCGATGCCGACGCGCTGCACGCCAAGCAGGAACTGGCGCTGCGCTACGCGGAGCTGGTGTACAATGGCAAGTGGTTCACCCCGCTGCGCGCTGCCCTGGAGGCGTTCTGCGAGCGGTTGTGCCGGGTGGTGAGCGGATCGGTCAGCCTCGCCCTGTACAAGGGCAATCTGACCGTGATCGGCCGCAGTTCGTGCAACGGGCTGTACCGCCATGACCTTGCGTCGTTCGCGGCCGGCAGCTACGACCATGCCGATGCCACCGGCTTCATCAACCTGTACGGGCTGCCCGAGCAGGTGCGCGCGCTGGGTCAGCGAGGGTAGTGGCCGGCGGCCCGCCGCTGGGCGGGTCCGATTCGCCTCCGGCGACGGTGCGTATTATGCTGTAGCACGGTGATGGCTGTGTCGGCTGAGGATCCCGCCGAGCGCGCGGCGAGGCAGTTGCGCAAGGAGCGCAAGAAGGCGGAAGGAGAGCTGGCGAGCGGCCTCACGTTCAGCGCCGTGTTCGTCGTCCTGCTGCTGGTTCACGGCGGCTGGTTCTGGATCTTCCCGCTGGCGTTCGCCGGCATGCTGCCCGCCGTCAAGGGCTTCCTGTCGCTGCGCCGGATCGGTACTGCGCGCCACCTGCGCGCGCCGGCTCCGCCCGACGCGCAAACCGAGGTGCTGAAGATAGCGCGCCGCCAGGGCGGCCGGATCACGCCGGCGCTGGTGGCGGTCGACACGCCGCTGTCGGTGGAGGAGGCGGAGCGCGCCCTCGACCAGATGGTGCGCGGCGGGTACGCAACCATGGCGGTAGCCGACGACGGACGCGTGGAGTACGAGTTCCGGGAGTTCCTGCCGCCCGCGGCCGCGGGCCGGTGAGGCCGGCCGCCCTGCCGTGCCCGGCGCTCGCGGAGCGCGTTGACCCGCCACCCGCCGGGTGCTACATTCGCGGCACACAGCGGGCTGTGGCGCAGTTGGTAGCGTACACGTCTGGGGGGCGTGGGGTCGGCGGTTCAAGTCCGCCCAGCCCGATATTTCCGCGGGCACGTGCCGGATCGTGATCGACGCCGGGTACCGTGCTGATTCATCGAGAAGGCCTGACAGGTCAAACCGGGCCGACGCGGCGGTGGACGGCGCCAAGCGTGCCGACCGTGCGCGCATGCGTGCCGTGGTGCGCGGCGCCACGGCGCAGCGGCGCGTGGCCGCGGGGCGCGCTCTGGCCGAGGCGCTGATCAGCCATCCGCGCTGGCACGCCTGGCGCTGCATGCTGGGGTTCGCCGCCACCGCCCGCGAGCCGGCAACGGCGCCGGCGCTGGCTGCCGCGTACGCGAACGGGCTGGTGGTCGGGTTGCCGCGCGTTGCCGGGAAGCTGCTTCACTACCACAGGGTCGAACCACGGGGCGCGTCGGCGGAGCGCCTGCCGACGGGCCTGCGGCGCGGATACCGCGGCGTGGCCGAGCCGGCGCCCGACGCGCCGCGTCTGGACTTTGACTGCCTGCCGGCGGAGGTGGCGGTGCTGGTGCCGGGCGCGGCGTTCGACCGCACCGGCGGCCGGCTCGGGTGGGGCGGCGGCCACTACGACCGCACCCTGGCTGCGCTGTCGCGCTCGCGCGGCAGCGCAGTGCTGATCGGGGTCTGCTTCTCCGACCAACTGCTCGATTTCGTGCCGCGCGCCGGACATGACCTGCCGGTCGACCTGGTGGTCACCGAGCGGGAGGTGGTGAGCGCCCGGCACGGCCCGCAACGAGGCCGGCGCCCCGGCCGCCCCGGCCGCCCCGGCCCGTGAATGATGGCCGCGGCGGCCATTTCGTGGCATTGTTAGTGCACCGCAGACGGTCGTCGCGCCGTGGGGGCCGATGACACCGTCGCCAGCAGGGAGGGGAGCCGTCTTGAGTATCAAGTCGTCATTGGAAATCGCATTGGAGCGCACCAGGGATGTGCAGGCCGACCCGGAGACGCTCAAGGCGAGCAGCTTCGCCACCGCCGGCAAGAAACTGGTGTCGCAGTTCCTCGGAGACCCGGAGCTGTCGCTCGCCAAGAAGGTCCGCGAGCACGCCGGCAAGGAGCGCGCATGGGTGAGCGAGGGCGTATTCGATGCGCTGCTGTCCAACCTGGCGCTGCCCACCGACGAATACGGGCTGAAGCGAAACCGGCGCGCCATGCAGGGATTCTCCGCCATCCTGCGCGATCAGCGCCGGCTGCGCATCATGGGCCAGCAGCTCGAGCAGTTCTTCACCGAGTACTTCCAGGAGCGCCAGCAGCTCAAGCAGAACGTCGATCGCCAATACGCGCCGCGCCTGCAGCAGAAGGAAGAGGAGCTTGCCCGCCGCACCGGCAGCCGCGTGCGCATCGATCCGGCCACCGACCCCGAGTACGTGCAGTTGCTGCGCCAGCAGATGGCGCTGCTCGAAGACCGCTACGGCAACGTGCTGCAGCAGGTCAAGCAGGATCTCGGCAGCATGTTCGGCCGCGGATAGCAGCGCAGCGGCCGAACGCCATTGGCCCGCGCCGCCTGCTGCCGAAGCAGCGGTTGCCGCCAAGAGCAGCCGCAGCTGCTCAGAGCAGGTTGCTGCTCAGAGCAGCGCCTGCTGGACCCGGTAGCGCGCGAATCCGTCATCGTAGAGCGCGCGGTGCCGGGTGCCCGGCTCGATTGCGGCGCCGAACTTCACCAGCCGGGCGGCTGCCGCTCCGACACTCGGATCGAATCCAAGCGCATGCGCGGCCACGCATGCGCAACCGGTCAATTCCGCGTCCAGCACCTCGGGCACCAGCAGCGGTCGGCCGACGATGTCGGCCTTGATCCGGTTCAGCCGGCGGTTTCCGGCGCGTGCGCCGGACAGCCGGATCGCGTCGACCGGGCCGGCCGCCTCCTCGATCGCCGTCACCGAGTCGCGCAGCGCGTAACCGACCGATTCCAGCACCGCACGCGCCATCTGCTCGCGCCCATGCTCCAGGCCGAGCCCGCTGAACACCGCGCGCACGTCGCTGCGCCACAGCGGCGTCCGTTCGCCGGCCAGGTAGGGCAGAAACAGCACCCCGCCCGCACCGGGCGCGCTGCGTGCCGCTCGTTCCCACAGCGAGCCGTCGTCCTGCGCGATGCGGGCGAACCACTCCAGCGCCTTGCCGGTAGTGGATATCAATCCCGCTACGCTGAACAGGCCGTCGACGATGTGCGGCAGGCACAGCAGCCGCGCGTCGTCGACCGGGCGCCGGGAGCAGTAGTTCACGCCGTCCGAGCTGCCCGAACGGTTGCAGGTGGCGCCCTCCGTCACCGCCGCGGTGCCCAGCATGGCCATCACGAAGTCCGGCGCGCCGGCGTACACCGGTACGCCGGCCGGAATGCCCAGTTCGGCCGCGGCAGCCGCCGTGGTGCTGCCGAGCGCGCTGCCGGTGGCGACGAACGCGGGCAGCTTGGCGGGGTCGAGGGCGAGCGCGTCGAGCAGGGCGTCGTCCCAGTAGTAGCGCTGAAACGGCGGCGCCGCCAGGGCCGTGTGCCAGCACCCGGTGAGGCGCAGCGCGACGTACTCGGGGCCGGAGACGAAGCCGCGGGTCTGCCGGTACAGTTCCGGGGCATGGCGAAACACCCAGTAGATCTTGGCCAGGAAGAAGCTCGCCTCGCGGGCCCGGCCGGTGCGCTCGGCAATCAGGGCCACCTCCGCTCCGCTGCGCCGGTCGAGCCAGGTGATTGCCGGATGCAACGGCCGGCCGTCCGCGCCGGCCGGCACCACGGTGGGCCCGTTTCCGGTTACCACCACCGCCGTCAGCGCGGCCGGCGTGCCCAGGGCGCCGATGCACGCGGCCACCGCGCGCAGCCAGTCGCCGGCGTCCACCTCGTGCACGCCGCCGGGAGCCGCCGTGGTGGCCACCGGCCTCGAGGCGGTGACGATCGAGCCGTCGCCGCGGGCGAGGCCGCATTTGACCGCCGACGTACCGACGTCGATGGCCAGTACCGGGGCGTCCCAGCTTGTCATGGCGGCGTTACCCTACCGAATCGGCGCGCCGGATGAAACCTGATCCCGGCACCCGCGAGGACCTCCCGCCGCCGCTGCACACCGGCACGCCCGGATCGTTCGCGCGGCGCACCATCGAGCAGCGCAAGCACTCGATCATCGCCGACCTGCTCGCTACCGGCCGCGACGGCGGCCTCGCGTCCGCCGCGGTGGCCGGCCTGCGGACGCTTGATCGCGAGATTGGCGGCGGCCGGTTCGGCGACCCGTTCGCGGCCGGCGGCGGCCCGCCGCTGCTGCCGGCAGAACGGTACGCCTGGCAACAGGCGCTACGCCCGCTGATCGGCAGACCGTGGCTGGACCTGCCGTGGTACGAGGCGGAGGCCTCGTTCTACCTGCGCGTGCTCACCGCCACCGGCTACTACGAGCGTGCCGCGCCCGGCTATGGACGGGATCCGTTTGCCCACCTCAAGCAGGCCGAGTTGCAGCGCAACGGCCCGCGGCTGGCAGCCGAGCTGGCGGACGCGGAGTTGCCGGTGCTGCTGCGCTCGTCGCTGTGGGGCAACCGCGTCGACCTGTCCAACTACGAAATCGACCGCGGCCACGCCGGCGTGGTAATCGCGTCCGCATCGGGGTCGCCGGACGCCGGCGGGCAGGATGCACCCGACGAGCTGGTGATCGACCACGCCGCGGCCGCGCTGCGCTGCCTGGCCCGTGCGCGGCGCGTGGACATCGCCACCGACAACGCCGGAGCGGAGCTGACCTGCGACCTGGCGCTGGTCCACCGCCTGCTCGCCGGCGGCGTCCGCCAGGTGCGGCTGCACGTCAAGGACGCGCCGTTCTTCGTGTCGGATGCCACCGCCGCCGACCTGCACGCCACGCTGGCGGCCTTGCACGCGCTGCCGCCGCCGGCGCGTGCGATTGGCCGGCGCCTGACCAGTGCGCTCGCCGACGGCTCCCTGCGCGTACAGCCGCACTGGTTCTGGAACGGACCGCGCCACTACCCCGATCTGCCAAAGGAACTCGCCGGTGCCCTGGCACAGGCCGACCTGGTGATCTTCAAGGGTGACGTCAACTACCGGCGCCTGCTGTCCGACCGCCAGTGGCCGCCGGATGCCGACGTCGGCGCCATCGTCGGCTACCTGCCGGCGCCGGCGCTGATACTGCGTACGCTGAAGAGCGAGATCGTCGCCGGCCTTGCGCCGGGGCAGGCCGCGCAACTTGCCGGCCGCGACCGCGAGTGGCTGATCAACGGACGCCGCGGCATCATCCAACTGCTGGGGGGGCGCCGAGTAGCGCAAGCCTCGGCGGGGGTATTCCGATAGACTAGGGGCATGCACATCTATATGATCCTGCTGCTCGATGCGCACGCAGACGTAGAAGCGCGGGTCCAAGAGGCCTACCAGGATAGCTACAAGTATAACGCCAGGAAGAGCAGGTGCGCCATCTCACGGGCGATGTAGCGCGGAAGGCCGACATTGAGGCACTCAAGGCCAAGATCGAGGCAAGCAACACGCGTACCGAGACCGTAAGGACGGAAATCGAGTCGGCCAAGCGTGAACTCACGCAGCAGATTGGCGACAAGCAGGACGCTGCCACGAAGTGGACAGTGGGTACCGGTGTGGCGGCCGCGGCGGCAATCGTCGCCTTGCTGAAGCTGATTCCATGAGTTGAGCAGTTCACACATCTGCCGGCCCGCCTTCGAGCAGTTCCAGGAACTGCTTCTCGGACATCACGGTCACGCCGAGCCGCTGCGCCTTGGCCAGCTTGCTGCCGGCGGCGCGGCCGGCGAGCAGGTGGGTGGTACGCGAGGTGACGCCGCCGGTGACGCGCCCGCCGCGCTCCCTGATTTCCGCGGCCGCCAGGTCGCGCGGGCGGAACTGCGCAAAACTGCCGGTCACGCACCACGTCTGGCCCGCGAACGCTCCCTCGCCGGCAGCCGCGTCGTCCGGATCCGGGGGGGGCGCCGCAAAGCTGAGGCCGGCTTCGCGCAGCGCTTCGATGCGGCGTACGTTGGCCGCGTCGGTGAGCTCGCGGATTACCGCCGCGGCGGTACGCTCGCCGATGCCTTCGATCGCGGTGAGCGGCTCCGGATCACCGGCCTCGGCAGCCTGCATCATCTTGTCGATGTCGTGGTAGCCGGCCGCGATCAGCAGCTCGGTGGCGTTGGGTCCGATCTCCGGCATGCCGAGCGCCGGCAGCACGGTCCGGAACGGTTGCCCCCGGCTGCGCTCGATGCCCGCCTCGATCAGCGCCACCTTGCGTTCGCCGAAGCCGTCCCAGTCCAGGAGCTGGCCGGTGTCGAACCGGTAGATGTCGTCGACGTCGCGCAGCACGCCGCGCTCGATGAGTTGGTCGAGCGTCTCGCTGCCGAGATTGTCGATATCCATCTGCCCGCGGGCGGCGAAGAAGTGGATGCGCCCGCGCACCTGGTCGCGGCACTGCCCGTTGCGGCAGAAGTGGTGGGCGCCGGCCAACTCCAGCGGCGCGGCGCACGCGGGGCAGAGCTCCGGCATGCGCCAGGTGGTGTTGCCGGCGCTGTTCTTGTCGAGCACCCGCTCCACCGCGGGAATCACGTCGCCGCGCCGGGACACCGCCACCTGGTCGCCCACCGCCAGTTCCAGGGTGTCGACGTAGTGCTGGTTGTGCAGGGTGACGTTGGCCACCGTGGTGCCGCCGATCGCCACCGGCGCCACCCGCGCTACCGGCGTGATGCGCCCCGTGCGCCCCACCTGGATGGCGATCGCCTGCACCGTGCTCTGTGCCTCGGGAGCGTCGAACTTGAACGCCCGCGCCCAGCGCGGGTGGTGGCCGGTCACGCCGAGCCGCGCCCGCACGGCCGCCTCGTTCACCTTGATCACCATGCCGTCGATTTCGTAGTCGAGCCCGGCGCGATGCCCGGTTGCCCGCTCAAGCAGCGCCGGCAGTGCCGCCAGCGGCTCGACCCGCCAGCCCCCATGGCGGTCGCGCGCCGCATCGAGTTGCTCGGCCGGCACCAGCAGCGCGTTGGAGGCGTTGACCGGGAAGCCGAGTGTGCGCAGCCGGTCCAGTGAGGAAGCGTGGTCGGGCGGCGGGCCGGCGGCGAACAGCGCTTCGTAGGCGATGAGCCGCAACGGGATGGCCGCCACGTCCCGGCTCTTGACCCGGCGCACGGCGCCGGCGGCGAAATTGCGCGGATTGGCGTACGCCTCCTCGGCGGCCGCGTTGAGGCGCGCGAATTCCGCCAGCGGCAGGAATAGCTCACCGCGCACCGCCACCTCCAGCGGCTCCGTCAGGCGCAGCGGCACCGAGCGGATCGTCTTCACGTTGGCCGTTACGTCGTTGCCGACGGCACCGTTGCCGCGCGTCACCGCCCGCTCCAGTGCGCCGGCGCGGTAATACAGGACGATCGACGAGCCGTCGATCTTCTCCTCCACGGTGAAGCTCAGCGGGGTGCCGGCCGCGGTGGCGC
Source organism: Spirochaetaceae bacterium (assembly GCA_028821475.1). GTDB lineage: Bacteria > Spirochaetota > Spirochaetia > SZUA-6 > Bin103 > Bin103. The sequence goes on along the minus strand of JAPPGB010000008.1, from coordinate 22,270 downwards.
ACTTGTCCATCCATGCAGTCACCTCGGTGGAGCTGTACGCTTTGTCCAGGCTCAGCACCGGCACCGAGTGCGCCACCTCGGGCAGGTCCTGGCGCAGGTCCGAACCGACGCGCGCGCTCGGCGAGTCGGGCCGCCTCAGCTCGGGGTGGTCGGCTTCCAGCCGGCACAGCTCGTCGAACAGTCTGTCGTAGTCGGCATCGCTTGCCGTCGGCCGGGCCAGGACATGGTACTCGTGCTCGTAGCGGCGCAGCAGGGCGGCCAGTTCCGCGTGCCGGTCGCGGGGCGCGTGCTTCATGGCGGCTGGTATTGTACCCCCAAACAGCCGCGCCGGGGCCGTGCAGTTGCCGCCATGAGGCCAGGAGTGGTAGCGTCCGCAGCGTGTCTGAGCGACCGCCGGATGCTGCTGAACACGACGACGCGCTTTCGTTGCTCGACCTGGTGGGAGTGCTGGTCAGGCGGCGCTGGCTGATCGTTTCGGTCACCGTCACCGGCACGCTGCTGGTGTTCGGCTACGCGCTGCTGTCCCTGGTGCTGCCGGCGTCCAGTTCCTGGAACCTGCTGCCGGACATCTATCGACCCGACGCCAAGGTGCTGCTGGCGGAGGAGGACTCGTCCGGCCTGGGGTCGCTCTCACTGGGACCCGAGGGCTCCGGCGCACTCGGCCAACTGCTCGGCGTCGCCGGCGGAAACAGCAGCGCGGCGCTGGCCCAGGAGCTGCTGGCGGGGCGCACGATTCACGACCGGATCATCGACGAGTTCGGGCTGCTCGAGCGGTTCAGCGCCGCCGAACATCCGCGCAGCGCGGCGCGCGGCCTGGTTGCCGGGTCGCTGCAGTACGAATTCGAACCCGAGTCGGCGATCCTCAGCGTCGCCTACGAGGATCCCGACCCGGAATTCGCCGCCGCCGTGCTGGCCCGCATCCTGGTGCTCCTGGAGCAGCGCTTTCGCGCCCTGACCATGGAGACGGTGTCGCTGCGCAAGCAGCACGTGGAAGAGCGCCTGGGGGCCGTCAGCGCCGACCGGCAGGCGGCTCAGGACCGTCTGGTCGCGTTCCATCGCGCCACGGGCATCGTCGACATCCAGGAACAGTCGACCGAGTCGGGCCGCCTGCTCGCGGAATACAAGCGCGAGTTGCTGACCAAGGAGGTGGAACTGCAGTCGTTGCGCGAGTTTTTTCCGGACAGCGACGCCTCGGTGGTACAGTTGCGCAGCGAGATCGAGATCGTGCGCCGCGTCCTGGACGAATTGCAGAGCGGATTCAGTTCGTTCTCGCCGCAGACGATTCCCCGCGATGACCTGCCGGCGGTGGCGGCGGAGTATCTCAACCTGAGCCGCGACCTGGAGTTGCAGGAACAGCTCTACGCCGTGCTCCGGCAGCAGTACGAGCTGACCCGAATCGACGAGACCGACCCGTCGCGCACCTTCCAGGTGATCGAGCCGGTCGAGGTGCCGGAGGTCCGGCACTGGCCGAACCGCGCGCTGGTGTGCGTGCTCGCCGCGCTGACCGCGCTCGGGGTCGCGATGCTGGCGGCGTTCTTCCTGGAGTACCTGGTCCGGGTGCGCAACGACCCGGTGGAGGCGGCCAAGCTGGCGGACATTCGCGTCCACCTGCGCGCCGGCGGCGGGGCGCGTCCGAGTGCCTGAGCGGGTCACTGGACGCGGGGCCCCCGGCAGACTAAGGTGCCGCCGTTAGCGCATGTCCCGATTCGTCCATCTGCATGTTCACTCCGACTACTCGCTGCTTGACGGCGCCGCGTCGATCGACACCCTGGTCGACAAGGCGGTGGGTTGCGGCATGAGCCACCTGGCCCTCACCGACCACGGCGCCATGTTCGGTGCCGTCGCCTTCCACGACGCCTGCCGGGCGCGCGGCGTCACGCCGCTGGTCGGCTCCGAGTGCTACCTCAGCCGCGGCTCGCGACACGACCGCGGCGCCGGCCACGGCAGCCACGACGGCGAACGCGCCTCGCGCAGCTTCCACATGGGCCTGCTGGCGCGCAACGAGACCGGCTACCGCAACCTGATGCAGCTCTCCACCATCGGGTACACCGAGGGATTCTATTACCGGCCGCGGATCGATGAGGAGGTGCTCGCCGCCCACGCCGACGGCCTGATCGGGTTTTCCGGCTGCCTGTCGGCCAAGATCCCGGCGCTGATCGCGGACGACCGGACCGCGGAGGCCACCGACCTGGCGGTGAGCTACCGCGATCTGTTCGGGCCGGGCAACTTCTACCTGGAGCTGCAGAATCACGGGCTGGAGCAGCAGGACACGCTCAACCGGGCACTGATCGAAATGGCGCGCCGCACCGAGATTCCGCTGGTCGCCACCAACGACGTGCACTACGCCGAACGCGACGATGCGCGCGCTCAGGACGTGCTGATCTGCATCGGCACCGGCAAGCGCCTGTCCGACACCGACCGCCTGCGCTTCGACAGCCGCGAGTTCTACTTCAAGGACGAGGCCGAAATGCTGCGCCTGTTCGACGGCGTGCCGGAGGCGGTGTACAACACCGCGCAGGTGGCCGAGCGCTGCCAGCTCGAGATTCCCCGCCCCGGGCCGCTGCTTCCGGAGTACGAGGTGCCCGACGGCCACACCCAGGAGTCGTACCTGCGCCACATCGCGGCGGCCGGTCTGGCCGAACGCTACGCCACGGTCACGCCGGAGTTGCGCGCGCGCCTCGATTACGAACTCGGGGTGGTCGAAGCCATGGGCTATGCCGGCTACTTCCTGATCGTGTGGGACTTCATCGCGTTCGCCCGGCGCCGCAAGCTGCCGGTGGGGCCGGGCCGCGGTTCCGGGGCGGCGTCGCTGGTGGCCTACGCGCTGCGCATTACCGACATCGAACCGTTCGCGTACGGACTGGTATTCGAGCGCTTCCTCAATCCGGAACGGGTGTCGATGCCCGACTTCGACATCGATTTCTGCTACGCGCGCAGGGGCGAAGTAATAGACTACGTGGCGAGGAAGTACGGCAAGGACCGCGTGGCCCAGATCATCACATTCGGTACTCTCAAGGCGCGCGCCGCGATCCGCGACGTGGCGCGGGTGCTGGACATCCCCTACGCGGAGGCGGATTCCGTGGCCAAGCTGGTGCCGGGCGGCCCGAAGAGTGACCTGAAGACGGCGATCGCGCAGGAGCCGGGGCTGCGCGCGGTGCGCGAGCGCGGCGGCGCCTATGCCGAGCTGCTCGACATCAGCCTCAAGCTGGAGGGACTGTCGCGGCACGCCTCCACGCACGCCGCGGGCATCGTGATCGGGCGCGATGCGCTCACCAACTACGTGCCGCTGTACCGAGATACGCGCACCGGCGCCATCTCCACCCAGTATACCGGCGAAGACATTCTGCAGGGCTGCGGCCTGGTGAAGATGGACTTTCTCGGCCTCAAGACCCTGACGGTGATCGAGAACACGGTGCGGCTGATTCGTGCTTCGCAGGCGCCCGGCGACGACCCGTTCGACCTCTCGGCGGTGCCGGAGGACGACGGCGAAACCTACCGCATGCTCGGCGACGGCAAGGCCACGTGCGTGTTCCAGTTCGAGAGTCCGGGCATGCGCAGCCTGCTGACTCGCGCCCGCCCGCAACGAATCCAGGACCTGATGGCGCTGACCTCGCTGTACCGGCCCGGTCCGATGCAGTTCATCGACCAGTTCATCGAGGCCAAGGCGGGCCGCCGGCCGGTCCAGTACCCGCTGCCGGAACTCCGCCCGGTGCTCGAGGAGACGCACGGCGTCATCATCTACCAGGAACAGGTGATGAAGATCGCCCAGATCGTGGCCGGCTACTCGCTCGGCCAGGCGGACATCCTGCGCCGCGCCATGGGCAAGAAGAAGCCCGCGGAGATGGCGCAGCAGCGCGAGCGGTTCATCAGCGGCGCGGCCGAACAGGGGCACCGGCAGAAGGTGGCGGCGGATCTGTTCGACATGCTCGCACCGTTCGCCGAGTATGGCTTCCCCAAGCCGCACGCCGCCGCGTATTCGATCCTGTCGTTCCAGACCGCCTATCTGAAGGCGCATCACCGCGCCGAGTTCATGGCCGCCAACCTGACCAACGAGATGGCGGACACCGACAAGCTCGCCGACTACATCGGCGAGGCGCGCGACATGGGCCTGGAAGTGCTGCCGCCCGACATCAACCGCTCCATCGGAGACTTCTCGGTCGCCGACGGACGCATCGTGTTTGGCCTGCAGGGGATCAAGAACGTGGGCACGGGCGCGGTGGCGGAGATCGTGGCGCAGCGCGAGCAGGCGGGTCGCTACGCCAGCTTCACCGAATTCCTGGAGCGGGTGGAACTCGGGCAGGTCAACCGCAAGGTGGTGGAGACGCTGGTGCAGGTCGGCGCGTTCGACGGCCTGGTCGCCGGGGAGGATCGCGCCACGCTGATGGGCAACCTCGAACGCCTGCTCGATCAGGTCACGGCCGACAAGGAGAGCCGCCGCTACGGCCAGCAGTCGCTGTTCGGCGAAGACGACGGCGAGCTTCCCCGCTACGCGCTCGAGGCGCACGGGCCATGGCCGCAGCGCGAGGTGCTGCGCATCGAGAAGGAGGCGATGGGCATGTTCTTCTCCGGCCATCCGCTCGACGAGTTTCGCGAGGTCGCCGAGCGCAAGGCGGCGGTCCCGCTCGCCGATCTCGGCGCCTGGGCGCGCGAGGGCGCCAAGGGCGAGCGCAAGGTGACGGTGATCGGCGTGGTCGGTGAAGTGCGCGAGATCCAGACCCGCGGCGGCCGGCAGATGGCGTTTGCCGCGCTCGAGGACATGAGCGGGTCCGCCGAGCTGGTGATCTTCGCCGATCCGTTCAGCGCCAGCCGCGAGCTGCTCGAAGGCGGAGCGGTGGTGGCGGCCACCGGTACCGTGGACCGCAGCCGGGGCGACGCCAAGGTGCTGGTCGACGCCCTGTCCGATCCGCACCAGCTTCCCGACCGCGCTGCCCGCGGCGCGCGCGCTGCCCACGCCGCCCGTACCCTGCACCTGCGGCTCGACAGCGCGGTGTCCGACGACCGGCTGATCGAGTTGCGCGAGCGCTGCATCGCGGCGCGCGGCGACCTTGAGTTGTTCATCCACTGCATGGGCGGCGACCGGGAGTGGGTGATCAGGGCGAATCACTTCCTGCGGGTAGACGGCGCACCCGACGTGCTGGCCGGGCTGCGCGAGATCCCCGAGGTGAATGAGGCATGGACGGAGTGAAGGACCGAATCGGCATCGGATTGGTGGGACTTGGCACGGTGGGAGGCGCGTTCGCGCGGCTCGTCGAGGACAACGGCGAACTGCTGCACCGCCGATACGGCGTGCACGTGGAGCTGGTCCGGGTGGGGGTCGCACGCCTGGGCAAGCCGCGGCCGGTGGCCGCCGATCTGCTGGTACAGGGCTACGAGAAGGTGCTCGCCGACCCGCGCGTCGACGTGGTGGTGGAACTGATGGGCGGCGTCGAGCATCCGCGCCAGTTGATTACCGCCGCCCTGCGCGCCGGCAAGCACGTCATCACCGGCAACAAGGCGCTGATAGCCGAACACGGCGAAGAGCTGCTGACGCTTGCGCACCGGTACGGCGTACAGCTTCGCTTCGAGGCGTCCGTGTGCGGCGGCATCCCGGTCATCAAGGTGATCCGTGAGAGCCTCAGCGCCAACCGGATCCGCAGCCTGACCGGCATCGTCAATGGCACCACCAACTACATCCTGACCCGCATGACCGCGTCGGGCGCTTCGTTCGGCGACGCGCTCGCCGAGGCGCAGGAGCGCGGCTTCGCGGAAGCGGATCCCACCCTGGACGTGGACGGCACCGATGCGGTGCAGAAGATGGCCATCCTGTGCAGCCTCGCGTTCGGCGGCTGGTGCAGCTACCGCGACGCCCTGTGGCAGGGCATCGAGAGCGTGACGGCAAAGGATGTCGAGTTCGCGGCGATGTCGGGATTCGTGTTCAAACTGGTCGCCATGGGCAGGGTGGTCGACGGCATGACCTCGGTGGCGGTGTTTCCCGCCCTGGTAGCCACCGGCCACCCGCTGGCGTCGGTGCGTGACGAATTCAACGCGGTAATGATCGATTCCGACTTCCAGGGCCCGTCGGTGCTGATCGGCCGCGGCGCGGGCGACCGGCCCTCCGCGTCGTCGGTGGCGGCCGACCTGGCAGACCTGCTCGCCGGCAGCGCAGCCGCCGGACCGGCGCCGCCGCGCAGCCATCTGTACCCCGCGGAGCGTTTGACGTTCCGCTACTACTTTCACTTCGTGACCGAGAATCGTCCCGGGATCTGGGCGCAGGTAACCGGCCTGCTTGCCGAGCACGAAATCAACATCGAGTCGGTGCACCAGAAGTGGGAGGATCCCGATCAGCCCTCCGATTTGTACGTGCTCGTGGATCCGGTTGCCGAGCACCGCGCCCGCGCCGCGTTGGCCGCCATCAGCGCCGCGCCGGGGATCTTCCCGGAGTCGCGATTCTATCGCATACTTCCGGATGAACAGGGGTAGAGGCCCGTTCGGGTACCGTCGTAATGCAGGATTTTTTCCGAGTCATCAATATCGCGTTGCTCGCATACATGCTGGTCATCGTGTTGCGTATCATGTCGACCTGGTTCCGGGGAGCCGCGGCCGAAGGTGCCCTCGGTACCATCAGCCACTATCTCCGGCAGCTCACCGACCCGTACCTGCAGATGTTCTCCCGGTTTACCTTTCTGCGCGCCGGCGGCGTGGACTTTACGCCGCTAGCCGGCATATTCGTGCTGGTGGTGGCCTCCGAGATGACCCGCCAGCTTGCCAATCAGCAACAGGTCACCATCGGGTACTTTCTCGGCGTGTCGCTGTTCGCGGCCTGGCGCATGACCTCGATCATCGTGCTGGTGTTCCTGGTTGCGTGCGTCGCCCGCTTCGTCACGCTGCGGTTTCTGGGCCGCACCGATACGCCGATCGCGCGCATGGTGCATGCCCTGTCGCAAGCTCCGGTACGTGCCGTGTCGCGCTACGTCTCCATGCGCGACAGCGGCAGCGAGGCCAACTACCTGCTGATTACCATCGTGATCCTGTTTGCGATCTGGATCGGAGGCCGGGTGGCGACCGAGTTCCTGGTGCGCTATTTCTTCTCCCTGAACCAGATGTTCGGCGGACTGCCGCTCACCGGCTGAGTCCGCTCCGGCGCCGCCGCCGGCCGCGCGGCCGGCGATGACGGCGGTGTTGCTGCAGCAGCTCGCGCAGCCGGTCACCAGTCTGCCCGGAGTGGGACCGGCCGGGGGCCGCCGCCTCGCGGAGTTGGGAGCCGCGACCGTGGGCGAGTTGCTGGAGCACTTCCCGCGCGCCTGGGAGGACCGCCGCCGGATCGCGCCGCTGGAGGCGCTCGCGGAAGGCCGGCCGGCCGTGGTGCGCGTCCGGGTCGCGGCGCACCGCCGGTTCGGCCCGCGCGCCCGGCACCTGCGCATCGACCTCACCGACCAGGCGCCGGCCGCGCGCGTCCCGGATGCCGGCGGCGGCTCGCGCGCGCACCCAGCGGGCACCGCGGAGCATCGGCCCGGCCGAGCCCCCGTTCCGGTGCCGCGTGCGGTGCCCGGCGCGGCGCTGCTTTGCTTCGGGCGCAACTACCTGGCCCGTTCGCTGCCGGTCGGGGCGGTGGTTACGGTGGCCGCCACGTTTCATTGGCGCGGCGGGATATGGGAGGCCGGCAGCTTCGAGTTGCTGCGCGACGGCGACACCGCAAATTCAGGACGCATCGTACCCATCTATCCGCTGAGCGAGGGAGTTCGCGCCGCCATGCTGCGCCGCGCGATGCTCGCCGCCTGCGCCTGCCTTGCCGGCGTGGCCACGCCGTGGGACCGCTACTGCCGCAGGCGCGGACTGCCGCCGGTGGCCGAAGCGGTGCAGGCGCTCCACTTTCCGCGCTGCGACGGCGACGTCGAACGTGCCCGCACCGCTGTCGCATACGCGGAACTGCTGCAACTGCAGTGCGCCCTGCGCCGCCGCCGCGCGCCGCAGCGTGCGCCGCGGCGCGCGTGCGGTGCGCTGCCGGCGCGCATCGTCGGGCGGCTGCCGTTTACGCTGACCGGCGACCAGGACGCGGCGCTGCGCGCGATCGGCGCCGGACTGCGCGCGGCGCGGCCGAGCGCCCGGCTGTTGCAGGGCGACGTGGGCTGCGGCAAGACGCTGGTCGCCCTGCTCGCCGCGGCGTGGGTGGTGGAAGCGGGCGAGCAGGTCGCGTTCGTCGTACCCACCGAACTGCTCGCGCGTCAGCACCTGAGCAGCGCGTGCCGTATTCTCGCACCGGCCGGGATAGCGGTGGCGCTGCTGACCGGCGCCGGTGCGGTACGCGGCACGCAGGCGGTGCCGGGCGGCGTGCAGGCACTGCCGCGCACCGCGCTGCTTGACAACCTGCGCCGCGGCGCCGTCGACGTGCTGTTCGGCACGCACGCGCTGCTGCAGGAAGGGGTGGCGTTCGCCCGCCTCGGCCTGGTGGTGATCGACGAGCAGCATCGCTTCGGCGTACTGCAGCGGCGCCACCTTCTGCGCCGCGCACCGCGCGCCGATCTGCTGCTGATGACCGCCACGCCGATTCCCCGCTCGCTCGCGATGACCGTATACGGAGACCTCGAACGCACGGTGATCCGCGCCCTGCCGCCGGGCCGGCTGCCGGTGCGCACCCACCTCGTGCGGCTGGCCAACGTCGGCAAGGTGTATGACCGGGTGCGCGGCGAGCTCGCGTCCGGCGGCCAGGTGTACGTGGTGGCGCCGCGCATCGGCGCTCCCGTGCTGCCCGCGCGGCACGCGCCGCCGGCCGAACCGGCTGCCGGCGGCCGCTCCGCTCCGCTCACCGACGCCGGCGACGCCGAGTCCCTGTTCGCCGCACTGCGGGACGAGGTGTTCCCGGAGTTCGCGTCCGGCCTGGTCCACGGCGCCATGAACGAGCTCGACAAGCACGCGGTGATGGAGCAGTTCCGGCGTGGCGCGCTGTCGATCCTGGTGGCGACCACGGTAGTGGAGGTAGGGGTGGACGTCGAGGGCGCCACCGGCATCGTGGTGTTCGGCGCCGAGCGGTTCGGCCTCGCGACGCTGCACCAGCTTCGCGGCCGCGTCGGCCGTGGGCCGCGGCAGGGGTATGCTTACCTGGTGTACGGCGAACCGTTGAGCGACTCGGGTCGCGAACGCCTGCGGGCGATGAAGGAGAGCGGCGACGGATTCGCGATCGCCGAGCGCGACCTCGGCCTGCGCGGGCCGGGAACGCTGCTCGGGCTGCGCCAGGCGGGTCTGCCGGAGTTGCGTGCCGCCGAGCTGCCGCGCGATCTGCCGCTCGCCCTGCACGCCCGCGCCGACATTGGCCCGGCAAGTGGGGCACAGGACTCTGCGCGATGTCCGTGACGGGCGGCCCGCTACCGCGGCCATCAAGTCCGCGCCGACATTGGCCCGGCGAGTGGGCACAGGACTCTGCGCGATGTCCGTGACCGGTCACCGCTACCGCGGCCATCACGTGGCGCCGTGCGCGTGACCGGCGGCCGCTACCGCGGGCGCCGGCTGCAGGTACCGCCGGGCGACATCCGCCCGGTGACCGACCGCATGCGCGAGGCGCTGTTCAACGTGCTCGCGGCGCGTGGCGTGGTGCTCGAAGGGTGCCGCTTCCTGGACCTGTTCAGCGGCACCGGGATCATGGCGGTGGAGGCTGCGTCGCGCGGCGCGGCCGCGGTCGACCTGGTGGAGCGCGATCCGCGCAAGCGCTCCTACCTGCGGCGCAACACCGGCTTCGTCGCGGCGCGCGTGGCCATTCACGTGATGCCGTGCGAGCGCTACCTGGCGCGCGCCCGGCGCAACGCTGCCGCCGGCTGGCACCTGGTGTTTGCGGATCCGCCCTATGCCTACCGCCGGAAGGCGGCCCTGTTGGCGTCCGTGGCCGCCTGCGCGGGCCTGCGCGCGGGGTCGCTGGTGGTCGTGCACACGCCGGCCGGCGAGGTACTGGCGGCGCCGCCGCGGCTGGCCTGTGTCGACCGGCGCCGGTACGGCGGCGCCGCGCTGGCCTTGTTCTCGGTGGCGGATGAGGCGGAATACGGCGGCGCTTGAGCGGTGTGCGCGCCGAGGGTTGTGGAAATTTGCGCCCGCGGCGTTGACACGCGGCGGCCTGCATCGTTAGCTTGCCAGCCTTGACGGCCTCGCATAGCGGTCCTTCCCGGCGGCTGAGCCGTTGTTCGCCTCTGTAGCTCAGTTGGTAGAGCACCACCATGGTAAGGTGGGGGTCACCGGTTCAAGTCCGGTCGGGGGCTTGTCACTTCCGTGACAGGGGGCTATATTTCCGGTCCGATACGAGGTGAAGAGATCTCCACGAGATGGCCAAGGCTAAGGTAGTCGAACTGGTGGCCCTTGAGTGCGTACCGTGCTCGGAGGGTTCGAACGGCGTGCACCTGCGCAATTACACGACGACCAAGAATCGTCGTACCGTGCAGGGCAAGCTGGAGTTGAAGAAGTACTGTCCGCGTTGCCGGGTCCACACCCGGCACCGGGAGACCCGGGTGAAGTAGAGGCTTTCCGGGTTTCCGGGATTCGGTTCGCCCGTATCGGTGGCAGGACCGCATCATTGGCAGTGGGTAGCCGTTCCGTGTCCAGGTGGTGGCCGGTTGCCGGTCGGCGGAGATCGTTGCATTAGCGAAGGCCAGTAGCTCGAATTGGCAGAGCGCCGGTCTCCAAAACCGGATGTTGCAGGTTCGAATCCTGCCTGGCCTGGAGAGGAAGCCGTCCTGACGCGGCCGTCGAAGCGGTAGGCGCGCGTATGCTGCGGCGGATGGGGGCGGCCGGGCCCTGCAGTTGCACGCGGCGAGGGGCCGCATGCAGCGAGTGAGGAGCTGTGAAGCGAATCGTTCAGTTTTTTCGCGAGAGTTATGCTGAGCTGCGCAAGGTGTCGTGGCCGAGTCGTGAGGAGGTTGGCAACTCAACCAGGATCGTTCTGATTTCCGTGGCGCTCATTGCCTTGGCGCTGGGGTTGGTGGATTTCGTCTTCTTTCAGGCGATCGACCTGATCTTCTAGCGGCTGGCGCAGGCAAGTGGAGCAGTGGCGGCCCGCGGATGTGCGGGGCGCGTCGGTCCGCTGCCGGCGGTCCGGGCAGTGCTCGTCCGGGCAGTGCTGGTCCGGGCAGTGTTGATCCGGGCAGTGCCGGTCCGGGCAGTGGGCGGAGTGAGGAGCCGAACGAGGCGGAGTGAGGAGCCGAACGAGGCGGAGTGAGGAGCCGAACGAAACGCGAAACATGGCAAAGAGCTGGTACGTAGTGCATACCTATTCGGGCTATGAGAACAAGGTGCAGAAGCACTTGACGCGGCTCATGGAGAGCCAGGAGTTCACTGATCAGTTGTTCGACGTCAAGGTGCCGCAGGAAGAGGTGGTCGAGGTCAAGGACGGCAAGAAGAGGGTGACCTCGAAGAAGTTCCTGCCCGGCTACATTCTCCTGGAGATGGAGCTCGGCGATGCGCGATGGAAGGAGTTGACATCCGCCATCCGGCGCATCGACGGTGTGACCGGATTCGTCGGCATGCAGACCGGACGCAGGCCGCAACCGATTTCGGGCGACGAAGTGCGTTCCATCCTGCAGAAGTCGGGCGCCATCAAGACCGACCGCATGATTCGCCCGATGCAGACCTTCTCCATCGGCGAGTCGGTGCGCATCGTGGATGGCCCGTTCGAATCGTTCACCGGCACCGTCGAAGAGGTGAACCTGGAGAAGGCCAAGCTGCGCGTCTCGGTGGGTATTTTCGGTCGCTCGACTCCGGTGGAGCTGGAATTCCTGCAGGTGGAGAAAGTCTGACCGTGGCGTCAGGATAACGGGGGCAACAAGTGGCGAAGAAACGAGTCAACGCGGTAATCAAGCTGCAGGTTCCGGCCGGGCAGGCGACGCCTGCGCCGCCGGTGGGGCCGGCGCTCGGCCCGCACGGGGTGAGCGCGCCGCAGTTCGTTCAGCAGTTCAATGACCGCACCAGGAACGAAGAGCAGGGGCTTACCATTCCGGTGGTAATCACGGTGTACGCCGATCGCACCTTCAGCTTCGAGACCAAGACGCCGCCGGCGGCGGTGCTGATCAAGAAGGCGATCGGCCTGGACAAGGGATCGCCGGAATCGAATCGCGCGAAGGTCGGTTCCATCAGTCGCACGGCTCTGGAAGAGATCGCCGCGCGCAAGATGCAGGACCTGAACGCCAACGACTTGCAGGCCGCGGCCAAGGTCATTGCCGGAACCGCGCGCAGCATGGGCGTGACGGTGGAGGGCTGAATCAGACGATGGCACGCAGCAAACGTTACCGGGCAGCCGAGCAGCGCCGCGACGGCGCACGCAGCTACGCGCTGCTGGAGGCGATCGAGTTGGTGAAGGGCAGTGCGTCGGCCAAGTTCGACGAAACCGTGGAGTGTCACATCAAGCTGAACATTCGCGGCAACCAGACCGTACGCGATACCACGGTACTGCCGCACGGCTTTCAGGCCCAGAAGCGCATCCTGGTGTTCGCGCGCGGCGAGAAGGCGGACGAGGCACGGGCGGCCGGGGCCGCCCATGTCGGCGCAGAGGAGCTGGTCGAGAAGATTCGCGGCGGCTGGCTGGACTTCGACGTCGCCGTCGCCACCCCGGACATGATGCGCGAGGTGGGCAGGCTCGGACCCGTGCTCGGGCGCCGCGGCCTGATGCCCAATCCGAAGACGCGCACCGTGACCAACGACCTTGCCGCCGCCATTGCCGAGTTGCAGCGCGGCAGGGTAGAGTTCCGTGCCGACCGCACCGGAGTGGTTCACATGGCGGTCGGCAAGGTGTCGATGGACGCGCACCCGGTGAGCGAGAATGTCAGCGCCTTGCTCGACGAGGTCGGCAAACGGCGCCCGGCGGATCTGAAGGGCGTGTTCATCAGTTCGGTGGCGGTGAGTTCCACCATGGGGCCGGGAGTGAAGGTGACTCCGGCCGACGCCGCGGGCGCGGCAGCCGGGTAGGGCACGATGGCCAAGGGTGTGCAGCAGTACAAGATCGACCGGGTAGCGGCTCTCAAGGAAGCTTTCGAAGCGGCCCCGTCCCTGTTCTTCTCCGATTACCGCGGCCTGACCGTGGGCCAGATCACCGAGTTGCGCGGTCAGCTCCGCCAGAACGACACCCGCTACGCGGTGGTCAAGAACCGTTACACCAAGATCGCCCTGCGCGAGCTCGGCCGCGACGGCGCCGACGAGTTCCTGGTCGGGCCGACGGCGGTGGCGCTGGTGCGCGGCGACGCCGTTGCGGTGTCGAAGGCGCTGCTCGACTTCGGGCGCGGCGCCCCGGTACAGGTGAAGGGCGGTTACGTCGAAGGCAAGATGATCGGCGTGCAGGAGGTGGTCGCACTGTCGCGGCTGCCGGGCCGCGAGCAGTTGCTCGCCATGCTGCTGTCGGCAATGAACGGTCCGGTACGCGGCCTCGCTACGGTGCTGCGCGCTTCGGTGGAGCGCGTCGCACGGGTGCTGCAGGCGGTGGCGGACCAGAAGGCGCAAGGAACGACCACCGAATCGTGAAGATACGGGACAATCACGGATCAAATCACTTAGCAAAGGGAGTGTGAACAGATGGCTGTACTTTCAACCGAGCAGATCATAGATGCGGTCTCGAGCATGAGCGTGCTCGAGGTGTCGGAACTGGTAAAGGCGTTCGAGGACAAGTTCGGCGTCAGCGCGGCAGCCCCGGTGGCGGTAGCCGCGGCCCCGGGCGGCGGCGCCGAGGCGGCCGAGGAAGAGGAGGAGCAGGTCGAATTCACCGTGCTGCTCAAGGGCTTCGACGCCGGCAAGAAGATTCCGATCATCAAGGAGGTGCGCGCCATCACCGGGCTCGGCCTCAAGGAGGCGAAGCAGCTCGTGGAGGAGCAGGATCGCCCGATCAAGGAAGCGGTGTCCAAGGAGGAGGCGCAGAAGCTGAAAGAGCAGTTGGAGACTGCCGGCGGAACCGTGGAGGTGCAGTAAACGCCTCCGCTCCGCACCAGTTGCCTGTCCCGGCGGCGATGCGCCGCCGGATCCGCGTCCCTGCCGCGTGCGCTTGGCGTGCGCGGCTTCTTGCGGTATCGGTGTGCCCGGCGGGGCGGCACCGGTCACCGGTCTCCAGGAGTCATATGAGCACCACGATTGCTCCCCGAGCGTCCGATGCGCTGCACCTCGCGCGCACCTTTCTTGGTCGAGGGCGGGACGATGTCATCGCCATGCCCAACCTGGTCGACATCCAACTGTCTTCCTACGAGCGTTTTCTCCAGCGTGACACGCTCGCTGCCGGCAACCCGCCGCATCGGCAGGGACTGGAGGAGGTGTTCCAGGAGATCTTCCCCATAGAGAGCCCCAACGGCGACATGGTGCTGGAATACGTCGGCTACTCGCTCGACGAGTCCGGCATCAAGCTCACCGAGCAGGAATGCAAGCACAAGGGGCTGTCCTTCGTCATCCCGATCAAGGCGAAGATCAACCTGGTGTTCTGGGGCACCGGCGAGATCCGCCAGAAAGAGATCTACATGGGCGACATCCCGCTCATGACCGGGCGCGGCACGTTCATCATCAACGGCGCCGAGCGGGTGGTGGTAAGCCAGATTCACCGCTCGCCGGGCGTGATCTTCTCGCACGAGAAGGGGGCATATACCTCCCGCATCATTCCCTACCGCGGCTCCTGGCTGGAGTTCGAGATCGATCAGAAGAAGGAACTGATCTACGCCAAGATCGACCGCAAGAAGCGCCTCCTGGCGACCATCTTCCTGCGCGCGCTCGGCTTCGACACCCGCGAGAAGATCATCGAGCTGTTCTACCGCACCAGGAGCATCGAGATCGACGACAGCACGGACACCAAGGACGCCCTCATCGGTACGGTGTTCGCCAAGGCGGTGTACCGCGGCACGGGCGAGACGCGCAAGAAGCTGTACGGCGCCGGTGAGAAGATCCACCCGCACGACGTCGAGGAGCTGCTCCACTCCGGCATCGATGCGGTGGAGATCATCGACCTCGATCATCCCGAGTCCCTGCACAGCCAGATCATCCTCAACTGCTTCGAGCGTGAGGAGGTGCAGACCACCAGGGATGACGGTGACAGCGACGAACCGTCCAAGGAAGAGGCGATCGGGCGGGTGTACGCGGTCATCAAGCCGGGCGAACCGATCACCGTCGACAGCGCCGAGAAGGATCTGCACAGCATGTTCTTCTCGCCACGCCGTTACGACCTCGGCCGCGTGGGACGCTACAAGCTGAACAAGAAGTTCGATTACGCCGCGCCCAAGGAGAGCCACACGCTGACCCCGGACGACGTAATCGCCACCATGACCTTTCTGGTGAAGGTGTATATCGGCGAGGGCAACATCGACGACATCGACCACCTCGGCAACCGCCGCGTGCGCTCGGTCGGCGAACTGCTCACCAACCACCTGAAGGTTGCGTTCACGCGCATGGAGCGGATCGCCAAGGAGCGCATGTCGCTGAAGGAGGCGGATACCATCCGCCCGCAGGACCTGATCTCCATCAAGCCGGTGGTGGCCACGATCAAGGAGTTCTTCGGCTCCAGCCAGCTTTCGCAGTTCATGGACCAGGTCAACCCGCTCGCCGAGCTCACCCACAAGCGGCGTCTCAACGCACTCGGTCCCGGCGGACTGTCGCGCGACCGCGCCGGCTTCGAGGTGCGCGACGTGCACTACACCCACTACGGGAGAATGTGCCCGATCGAGACCCCCGAGGGACCCAACATCGGGCTCATCGTGTCGCTCGCCAACTACACTACCGTCAACGAGTACGGCTTCCTGGAGACGCCCTACCGAAAGGTCGAGAACGGCAAGGTCACGCGCAATATCGAGTACCTGTCGGCGATCGAGGAAGAGAAGTTCTTCATCGCTCAGTCGGGCGCGGCCGTGGACGCCGGCGGCAAGCTGCCCGACCGCCTGATGGCGGTGCGCAAGGGCGGCGACTACATCTCCGCCGGACCCGACTCCATCCAGTACATGGACGTGTCCCCGAAGCAGATCATCTCGGTGTCGGCGTCGCTGATTCCGTTTCTGGAGCACGACGACGCCAACCGCGCCCTCATGGGATCCAACATGCAGCGCCAGGCGGTGCCGCTGGTACAGCCGGAACCGCCGCGCGTGGGCACCGGCATGGAGGGCAAGACCGCGTACGACTCCGGCGTGCTGGTGCTGGCCGAGCGCGCCGGCACCGTGGTGTACGTGAGCAGCGAGGCGGTCCACGTGAAGCCCTCTCGCCGCGGGGGCCCCCCCGGCCCCGGGGGGCCCCGCCCCCCCCCCGAGGGGGGGGGGGGGGTGGGGGAAAGGGGGGGGGGGAAACCCCCCCCCCAAAAAGCCAACCAGGTTTTTGAAGA
>JAPPGB010000008.1:0-5981 GCA_028821475.1 Spirochaetaceae bacterium | reverse complement strand
TCGGGCGCTGGAGAGCTACGCCTCGGGACTAGACTCATATGTCTGGACCTCCCCCGTACGAGCACCCCCCCCCCCCCCCCCCCCCCCCCCCCCCCCCCCCCACACCGGCCCCCCCCCCCCGGCCCCGGCGCCCGCCGGGGGGGGCCCCCCGCCGCCCCCGCCCCCCGGGCCCCCCCGGCCCCCCCGGGATCCACCGGCACCTCCCGTTACGAGTCGGGTGTGGACATCTACGATCTGATCAAGTATCAGCGCACCAATCAGGACACCTGCTTTTCGCAGAAGCCGATCGTCGGCATTGGGCAGAAGGTCGCGGCCGGCGATGTTCTGGCCGACGGTCCTGCCACCTACCAGGGTGAGTTGGCGCTCGGCCGCAACGTGCTGGTCGCGTTCATGCCCTGGAACGGCTACAACTACGAGGACGCCATCCTGATTTCGTCGAAGGTGATCAAGGAGGACATCTTCACCTCGATCCACATCAAGGAGTTCTCCATCGACGTACGGGAAACCAAGCTGGGCCCGGAGAAGATCACCCGCGACATCCCCAACACCTCGGAGCATGCCTTCGATCAGCTCGACGAGGAAGGAATCGTGCACATCGGCGCATTCGTGCCGGAGTCTTCCATCCTGGTCGGCAAGGTGACGCCGAAGAGCGAGACCGACTCGACCCCGGAGTTCAAGTTGCTGAACTCGATCTTCGGTGAGAAGGCGAAGGAGGTGCGCGACACATCCCTGCGCGTGCCGCACGGCGTGGAAGGCACGGTCATCGACGTGCAGCGTCTGCGCCGCGCCGACGGCGACGAGCTGAACCCCGGCGTGGAAGAGGTGGTGAAGGTGCTCGTCGCCACCAAGCGCAAGCTGCAGGAGGGCGACAAGATGGCCGGGCGGCACGGCAACAAGGGGGTGATCGCCCGCATCCTGCCGGAAGAGGACATGCCGTTCATGGCAGACGGGACGCCGATCGACATCGTGCTGAATCCGCTCGGCGTGCCGTCGCGCATGAACCTGGGCCAGATCATGGAGACCGAGTTGGGCTGGGCGGCCGAGCGCCTGCACGAGTGGTACGCGACCCCGGTGTTCCAGTCCGCGACCAACGACATGATCGCCAACAAGCTGCGCGAAGCGGGCCTGCCGGAGACCTCCAAGATCGAACTGTTCGACGGATTGTCGGGGCAGCCGTTCGAAAACCCGGTGACCGTCGGCGTAATCTACATGATGAAGCTGCTACACCTGGTCGACGACAAGATGCACGCGCGCTCGACCGGCCCCTACTCGCTGGTGACGCAGCAGCCGCTCGGCGGCAAGGCGCAGTCCGGCGGTCAGCGCCTCGGCGAGATGGAGGTGTGGGCGCTGGAAGCGTACGGCGCCGCCAATACGCTCCAGGAGCTGCTTACGGTCAAGTCGGACGACATGACCGGACGCGCCAAGATCTACGAGAGCATCGTGAAGGGCGAGGCCTTTCAGCCGTCCGGGGTGCCGGAATCGTTCAACGTGCTGGTGCAGGAGTTGCGCGGGTTGACCCTGGACATTTCGATCTACGACTCGACCGGCAAGCTGATTCCTTTGACCGAACGGGACGAGGAACTGATCAGCCGGCAGTCGTCGCGGTTCTAACGAGGAGGCAAACATGCGCGATTTTCAGGATTTCGAACGCATCACCATCAAGCTCGCGTCGCCGGAGGAGATCCGCGCCTGGTCCTACGGCGAGGTCAAGAAGCCGGAAACCATCAACTACCGCACCCTGCGCCCGGAAAAGGACGGCCTGTTCTGCGAGCGCATCTTCGGCACCACCAAGGAATGGGAGTGCTATTGCGGCAAGTTCAAGTCGATCCGCTACCGCGGCGTGATCTGCGACCGCTGCGGGGTGGAGGTGACCCACTTCCGCGTGCGCCGCGAGCGCATGGGCCACATCGAGTTGGCCGCTCCGGTGTCGCACATCTGGTTCTATCGTTCGGTGCCGTCGCGCATGGGGTTGCTGCTCGATTTGTCGATTGCCGCCCTGCGTTCCATCCTCTACTACGAGAAGTACATCGTCATCGATCCCGGAGACACCGATCTCAAGCAGATGGAACTGCTCAACGAGGACGAGTACCTGGAGGCGCGCGAGCGCTTTCAGACTAACTTCTCCGCCGGCATCGGCGCCGAGGCGATTCGCACCCTGCTCGAAGGCATGGACCTGGAAGCCCTCAGCGGCGAGTTGCGCGCGCGCATGGTCGACAAGGGGCCGAAGAGCGACAAGCGCCTGCTGAAGCGCATCGAGATCGTCGAGAACTTCCGCGATTCGCGCAACAAGCCGGAGTGGATGATCCTGGACGTGATTCCGGTCATCCCGCCGGAACTGCGGCCGATGGTGCAGCTCGACGGCGGACGCTTCGCCACCTCCGACCTCAACGACCTCTATCGGCGGGTGATCAACCGCAACAACAGGCTCAAGCGCCTGCTCGCGCTCAACGCTCCCGACATCATCATCCGCAACGAGAAGCGCATGCTGCAGGAAGCCGTGGACGCGCTATTCGACAACTCCAAGAAGAAGCGCGTGGTCAAGGGAGCCGCCAACCGCCCGCTGAAGTCGCTGTCGGACATGCTCAAGGGCAAGCAGGGCCGCTTTCGCCAGAACCTGCTCGGCAAGCGGGTCGACTACTCGGGCCGCTCGGTGATCGTGGTTGGGCCGGATCTGAAGCTGCACCAGTGCGGGCTGCCCACCAAGATGGCGCTGGAGTTGTTCAAGCCGTTCATCATGAAGAAGCTGGTCGAGAAGGACGTGGTGTTCAATATCAAGAAGGCCAAGTCGCTGGTGGAGGAGGAGACTCCCGAGGTGTGGGCGGTGCTGGAGGAGGTGATCTCCGAACACCCGGTGCTGCTCAACCGTGCGCCCACCCTGCATCGGCTCGGCATCCAGGCGTTCGAGCCGGTCCTGGTCGAGGGCAAGGCGATCAAGCTGCACCCGCTGGTGTGCCATGCATTCAACGCCGACTTTGACGGTGACCAGATGGCGGTACACGTGCCACTCAGCCCGGAGGCGCAGATCGAGTCGTGGACGCTGATGCTGTCCTCGCAGAACCTGCTCAACCCGGCCAACGGCTCGCCGATCGTGGTGCCGACGCAGGACATGGTGCTCGGGATCAACTACCTGACCCGGGCGCGCCCCGGCGCGAAGGGCGAGGGCCGCTACTTCTCCAGCGCGTACGAGGTGCTGATGGCAATCGACGCGCGCAGCGTCGACTACAATGCGCTCATCCACGTACGCCGCAACGGCGCAGCCGGCGCCGGCCCGGGCGACGGCCCTCTCGACAATGGCTACCTCGAGACGACACCCGGCAGGGTGATTCTCAACGAGGAGCTGCCCGACGCCCTCGACTACATCAACGAGCCGCTCGACGAGAAGGCGCTGCGCGACCTGATCGCCCAGTGCTACCAGGACCACGGCCCGCACGTCACCGTGCTGATGCTCGATTCGGTCAAGGAGCTGGGGTTCAGCTACGCCACCAAGTTCGGCGCGACCATCGGCATGGAAGACATCATCGTGCCCGACGCCAAGGATGGCATGATCAAGTCCGCCACCGCCCAGGTAGAGCAGATTCACGGCCAGTATCTGCAGGGCCACATTACCAATGAAGAGCGCTACAACCGGGTCATCGAGGTGTGGAGCACCACCAACGACGACCTGACCAACGAGTTGATGAAGGAGTTGGAAGCCGACAAGCAGGGCTTCAACCCGGTGCACATGATGGCCAACTCCGGCGCGCGCGGCAGCCGCGGCCAGATCCGGCAGCTGGCCGGCATGCGCGGCCTGATGGCCAAGCCTTCCGGCGACATCATCGAGCTGCCGATCCGGTCCAGCTTCAAGGAAGGCCTCGACGTCACCGAGTTCTTCATTTCCACCAATGGCGCCCGCAAGGGGTTGGCCGACACGGCGCTGAAGACCGCCGACGCCGGCTACCTGACCCGGCGGCTGGTGGACATCGCCCAGGACGTGGTGGTCAACGAGATCGACTGCGGCACCATCAACGGCATCGACCACGAGGCGATCAAGGATGGTGAGGAGATCATCGAGCCGTTGCGCGACCGCATTGCCGGGCGCTTTACCCTGGAGCGCGTGCGCCACCCGATCACGCGCGACATCATCGTCGACGTGAACGAGGAGATCACCGACGACGTCGCCGAGTTCATCGAGCGGATCGGCGTCGAGTCGGTGCGCATTCGCACCGTGCTGACCTGCGAGTCGAAGCGCGGCGTGTGCCAGAAGTGCTACGGGCGCAACCTGGCCACCAACCGGACCGTGGAGATCGGCGAAGCGGTGGGTATCATTGCGGCGCAGTCGATCGGCCAGCCGGGCACGCAGCTCACCATGCGCACGTTCCACATCGGCGGCGCCGCCACCCAGGTGAGCGAGGAGAATCGCATCTACCTGCGCTACCCGGTGTACATTCGCGAGCTGCACGGCACCACCGTCGAGCGCGAGAACGGCAACCTGTTGTTCAGCCGCAAGGGCTTCCTGATGGTGAACCGGGTCATCCAGCAGGTCGCGCTGCAGTCGGAAGACGAACTGCTGGTGGACAATGGCCAGCAGGTGCTCGGCGAAGCGGAGCTCATCCGTCGCGGCGATGACATCGTACGGGCCGAGGATGTCGGCTTCATATTCCTGCACGACGGCCATCTCCTGATCATCGCCCAGCCGAAGCGCGTGGACGTACGCAACGGCTCCGAACTGCTGGCGCAGGTGGGCCAGGTGGTGCCGGCGGACGAGACGATCGCCTACTTCGATCCGTTCGCGGAGCCGATCATCGCCGAGGTAGCGGGCACGATACGGTTCGAAGACATCGTGCTCGGCACCACGCTCAAGGAAGAGATCAACGAGGACACCGGCAAGATCGAAAAGAAGATCACGGAGTTCCCGCTCGAGTCGCTGCAGCCGCGGCTGATCGTGGTCGGTGACGACGGCGAGGAGGTGGCCAACTACTATCTGCCGGGGCAAGCCTACCTGAACGTTGCCGACGGCGAAGAGGTGAAGGCCGGCAGGGTGTTGGCCAAGCTGCTCAAGGAGAGCATCAAGACGCGCGACATCACCGGCGGTCTGCCGCGCGTCGGCGAGTTGTTCGAGGCACGCCGGTCGAAGTCGCCGGCGGTGCTCGCCAAGATCGGCGGCGTGGTGAGATTCAAGGGCATATCGAAGGGCAAGCGGGCGATCAGCGTGGTCGATCCGTTCGACAACGAGTACAAGCACGCGGTTCCGATGGGCAAGCACCTGCTGGTGCGCGACGGCGACACGGTGGAGGCCGGCGAGCTGTTGTGTGACGGCGGCATCGACCCGCACGATATTCTGCAGATCCTCGGGGAAAACGAGTTGCAGCGCTACCTGGTGAACGAGATCCAGGAGGTGTACCGGCTGCAGGGCGTGAAGATCAACGACAAGCACATCGGCGTGATCATTCGCCAGATGATGAAGAAGATCGAGATCGTCGGCGTCGGAGACACCAACTTCATCTATGGCCAGCAGGTCGATCGGCACACCTTCAACGAAGAGAACCGCAAGGTGATCCGCGAAGGCGGCCAGCCGGCCGTGGCGCAGCCGCTGTTGCTCGGCATCACGCGCGCGTCGTTGAATATCGACTCGTTCATATCGGCGGCGTCGTTCCAGGAAACCACCCGCGTGCTTACCAATTCGTCGATCGCAGGATCCTCCGATCGCCTGAGCGGCCTGAAGGAGAACGTGATCATCGGGCACCTGATTCCTGCCGGCACCGGCATGCGCGAATACCGCGAGGTCACGTTGTTCGACGAGAACATGGAAAACCTCGACGACAAGATCCAGCGCATTCTCGAACAGCGCCGCCAGGAGGAGCTCGAGCGCGAGCTCGCGGCGCAGGAATACGACGACGCCTACGACGATGTCGATGCCGTGGGTGCGGTCGGGGCCCCCCCCCCCCCACCCGCCCCCCCCCCCCCCCCCCCCCCCCCCCCCCCCCCCCACCCCCCCCCCCCCC
>JAPPGB010000007.1 GCA_028821475.1 Spirochaetaceae bacterium | reverse complement strand
TGGTCCAGCACGAAGCGCGTCAGGAGGGCCGGCAGGAGGGCCGGCAGGAGGGCCGCCGGGAGGGCGTACTGATGACTCAGGTACGCACCATCGAAGGATTGTTGGGCCGGGATGTCCCGTGGGTCACGATAGAAGCGGCCACCGGAATCGACGAGGCCATGTTTGGCCGGCTCAAGCAGCAACTGGAGACGGGCCCGTCGACGTGAATCTGTACGGCCCCTGCGTTACCCGGAAGACGTTGAAACGGACACGCTGCGCCGGCTGATACACTGCCAGCCGCCGGCCCGCCGCTTCGATCAACGGCGTTCAAGCGCATCTGGCAACACCATCTGCGCAGGCCAGCCGGGTGGGCGAGGGCAGCACCTGGCGGTGCGCGTGTGACGTTGACAGCGACCTGCGTGACTCGCTTCGGCGCCGCAGCGGAGCACCGAGCAGAGTGCCGCAGCGCTTCGGACTCCGCGCCGCCGCGCTCAGCCTCCGTATCCCGCTTCGGCGCCGAGAGCCGCGGAGCAACGGGCGGGCCACAATAGCGGTCGGCCTGGACGGGTTGGACGGAAGTGGAGCCGGTCTGAGGCAGCCCCCGCTGCCCCGACCGATCGCGAAAACGGAGAGAATCGGGAAAAAGTTGCGCGCACCCCTTGACGCGATTTTCGGGGTGCGTATCGGCTCGCTACGGCGCGCGGCGGCCCCTCCGACGCTCCGGAAACGACGTCGCCTCATGCGCCGGACGGCGCTTCGACGCCGACCGGCGCGACGCGGGGTGGGCACCGCTGTGGGACGCTCGCCGGTGTCCGACTTCGGCGCCGATGCGGCTTGCGTACGCCGCCGGGCACGGCGCGATGGGGACGGGGCAGCGTTCGCCGGCACGCTGGCGACGAATCCGCTGCCCGGCCCACGGTCTCACCTTCCGAACAGCCCTGGTGGCAGAGGCCCGATCGGAGGCGGACACTCCCGGTTCGGCTGCGCCGGCAGCCCGGACAGGATCTGGCGGGCACGCTGTTCATTGTCGGCCTCCAGGCGAAACCAGGTGCGCACGAATTGCTCGGGGAACAACTCGTCGAACTCTTTCCTGAAGCCGTCGTCGATGATCACGAACCGCTCGATCTCCGGATGCGACTCCAGGTATTCCTTGACCTCTCCCGCGCGGTAGTGCGGCGGCCCGCCGCTCTCGTTGGTCGCGTCGGTCACGTAGTGGTGCAGCTCGTACACCTGAAACAGTGCCTGGAGTCCACGAATGGACTTGCTTCTGCGCCAGTCCGAGCTGATCACGATGCCCGCGCCGAAGTCCTTGCACAGCGAGCGCAGTCGTTCGACCGCTTCGCTGTCCCAGTCGAAGCAAACCGCCCCAAGGTCGTACTTGTCCATGCCCAGATAGATCTCATCGTCGAATCTGCCGGCCAGGGAGCGGCGCAGTTCCTCCAGGTCATGCTTGAAGCGTCGCTGGCTCGAGGGCGGCTGCAAGACGCCATCGATGTCGAGAAATATGACTGTGCGCCGGAGTGTCTCCGGCTGTGGGGGGATGTCTCGGTTCTCCGGCCGTGCGGCTGCCGCGGGTAGTTGGTCGAGGTTCATTCGGGGATCATATGCCCCGGATTCGGGGAAGACAACTTCCACGCACGGATCTTGGCTACGCCACCGCGTCGCTGAATACCATCTCCCAGCCGTGGAATACGATCGCCAGGCCGGTGAACTGCACCGCCGGGTATTGGCGCGCCAGGGGTGGGTCGGCGAGGTACTGCCGCAACTGCACCTGCGCCTCCCGCGCGGCCGGATCAGGACGGCATGGCGCTCGTGCTCCAGCTCGTGCAGAAACCGCGTCTTGTCGACGTAGAGGCAGCGTTCGCGGCGCATCGCCTCGAAGTCGGCCCAGCCGTAGGGAATCTGTGGATACGCGGTCGCCATGCTGCAAGTCTCGTGAGCGGCGGGTTGCGGATCCGCTCGGCCCGTTGCCGGACAACTTTGTCCCCCGCCTGCACCACGGTCAAGCTCGACCGCGGCGCTGGCAGAGAAGGCGGTGCCTGGCCCGCGGCCTCAGTCCCCGGCTACCAGATCGGCGACTGCTCGTCGGCGCCGCCATCGAACTCGGGGACTTCGGCACGGACCGGGCCCGGTCGTGGGACGTTTGTGGCCCCGCGCCCGCCGCGCGCTGCGTCCGCCCGCGACTCCCGCGGCAAGGCCGCGATTCCCTCGATGCGGTCCACCCGCTCTCCGAGCGCGTCCAGGCCGCGCCGCAAGTCCGCGTTGCCCACGCCCACTTCGCGATGCAACTCGGTCAGGACGCCGCGCAGGTTCGCCACCTCCGTCCCCAGCTCGCCGCGCACCGCGGCCAGCTCGCTGCGCACCGCGGTCAGCTCGTCGCGCCATTCGTCCGGGCCCAGCATCGCCAGCTCGAGCCGCTGTTCGACCTCCGCCAGCCGTTCATCCTTCGTCAGGATCACTCCCATCGACAATCCCAGGTTCGCGAACACCACCAGCAACACCCACACCCACGTCCACCGCCGGGGCCGTCTCGTGGTGCCCCGCAGCGCTCTCCGCACTATCCCGATGCGTTCCAGCCTCGTGTGTCCGTCTACCGGCGAGATTCCCGAGAGGCGCCTTCCGTCGGCGCTTCCTCACCCCTCACCCGGATTTCCGGCCCCCTTGCTAGAATATCGGCTGCTCGGCCACGCACCTTGTGATCGGCGGGTGCGGGCGGGTGCGGGTAGATGCGGGTGGTGCGGGTGGTGCGGGTGGTGCGGGTTGAAGGGGGTTGACGTACCGCGGCGGGGTGGTTAGGTTACCGGGCATGATTACGGCGGCGGCAAGCCATCTCTGGTGGTGGGTCTCGGGATAACCGGGACGCCACGTCGACGGGCGCGTTGCGCCCGGGAGCCGCGGGTTCTGGTTGCAGGGTTGACCAGGGCCGGCGGCTCTTTCTTTTGCCTGAGCCGCCCTCCCCTGAGTCCGCTTCCCCCCGGCAGCCCGGCCCGGCGAACAGACCGACGAGGAGCATCATGAGTAATACCATCATGAGTAATACAGACGTCCTGCTACGGACCATTCCGGGCGAGCGCTTCACGCCCTATACCCTGGCGCGCAAGCTGAACGCCAAGGTGTTGCTGGAGTCAGCCTCCTTCCACCGCGGCCGCGAGCGCTACAGCATCCTGCTGCTGAAGCCCGCGTTCACCATCCAGGAGCGCAAGGGCGACATCACCATGACCCGCGACGGGCGGCGCTTCCGGCTGCACAGCACCGGGCGCGACATTCTGGACGTGCTGCGCTACTTCGCCGACCAGCACGCGGAGGCGGCGCACGCGGCACCGCCGGGGGATGCCGGCGCCTACGTGTCGCGGACCAGCCGGCTGCCGGTGGTACGGGCGCATCCATTTCCGTTTCCGGTCGGGGGCATCGGCTACCTGTCCTACGAGTACGCGGCGCAGTTCGACACGGTGCGCCTGCACCCCAAGGCCGACTCGCTCGACCTGCCGGACGCCTATTTCGTGTTCGGCCACGTGTTCGTGGTGTTCGACCACTACACCGACTCGCTCACCCTGGTGGGGGTGAACTACCGCGAGCACCGCATCGACCTCGAGGAGGCGCTCGACGAGACCGAGCGGCGCATCGACGACCTGGACTTCAACTTCATGGCGGTGTCGCGTTCGCGCCCCAACGCCACGGTGTGCGGCTCCGGCGACGAGGAGTGGTACCTGGACGGGGTGGAGTTCCTGCGCGGCGAGATAATCAAGGGCAACCTGTTCCAGGCGGTGCTGTCGCGGCGGCTGGTGATCGAGACCGAGTTGCCGGCGCTGGAGGCGTACCGCAGCCTGCGCTCGAGCAACCCGTCGCCCTACATGTTCTACCTCGACTACGGCGACTTCCAGTTGTTCGGGGCGTCGCCGGAGGTGCACGTGAAGGTGGCGGACGGGCGCGCGGCGATGCGCCCGATCGCCGGTACGCGGCGGCGCGGCAGGGACCACCGCGAGGACGTGGCGCTGCAGGAGGAGTTGCTCGCCGACGAGAAGGAGCTGGCCGAGCACCTGATGCTGGTCGACCTGGCGCGCAACGACCTGGGCCGGGTGGCCGAGGCGGGCAGCGTGGAGGTGACCGAGCGCAACGTGATCGAGCACTACTCGCACGTCATGCACATCGTCTCCCAGGTGGAGGCGGACCTGCGGCCCGGGCTGACCGGCGCCGACGCGGTGCGCGCCACCTTCCCCGCCGGCACGGTGTCGGGCGCGCCCAAGATCCAGGCGATGGAGACGCTCGACGCCCTGGAGAGCGAGACGCGCGGCTTCTACGCCGGCATCGTCGGCTACGTGGAGCCGGGCGGCACGCTGGACTCCTGCATCTCGATCCGTTCGGCGGTCAAGAAGGGAGGCCGGCTGGTGCTGCACGCCGGCGCCGGCGTGGTATACGACTCGGTGCCGCAGAGCGAGTTCGAGGAGACGCAGAACAAGCTGCGCGCGCTCGCCGCCGCCGTGGGCGTGCAGTTGTAGCCGGGCGCCGGCGCGGGGAGGCCTTATACAATGTACGTCATCATCGACAACTACGATTCGTTCACCTACAACCTGTTTCAGTACGTGTCGTCGCTCACCGACAAGGAAGTGCGGGTGTTCCGCAACGACCGCGTGACGGTGGCGCAACTGGAGGCGCTGGCGCCGGAGGGAATCATCATCTCGCCGGGGCCGGGGCGGCCGGAGGATGCCGGGGTGTCGGTCGACACGGTGCGCCGCTTCGCCGGCAGCACGCCGATCCTGGGCGTGTGCCTGGGCCACCAGGCGATCGGCTACGCATTCGGCGCCACCATCGCCGGCGCCGGCACCATCGTGCACGGCAAGACCGACTCCATCAGCCTGGACGGACGCGGCCTGTTCCGCGGCGTGCCGTCGCCGTCGGTGTTCACCCGCTACCACTCGCTGGTGGTGCAGCGCGACACCCTGCCGGACGGGTTCGAGGTGACCGCCACCTCTCCCGACGGCGAGGTAATGGGCATCCGCCACACCGACTGGGTGGTGGAGGGGGTGCAGTTCCACCCCGAGTCGATCGCCTCCGAGATGGGCATGCGCCTGCTGGCCAACTTCCTGGACTACCGGCGCGAGCCGTTCGCGTTCCGGCCGCTGCTGGAGCGGGTGATGGCCGGCGAGCCGCTGGCCATGGAACAGGCGGCGGAGCTGATGGACGAGGTCACCGAGGGGCGGCTGCCGGCGACCCAGCTCACTGCCATGCTGGTGGCGCTGGGCATCAAGGGCTGCAGCGCCGAGGAGATCGCCGGCTTCGCCTCGGTGCTGGCGCGCAAGAAGCAGCCGCTGAAGCGGCCGGCGGCCGCCGGCACGGTGGTGGATACCTGCGGCACCGGCGGCGACGGGCTGGCCACCTTCAACATCTCCTCGCTGGCGGCGCTGGTGGTGGCGGCCTGCGGGGTGCGGGTGGCCAAGCACGGCAACCGCGGCGTGAGCTCGCCGACCGGCAGCGCCGACCTGTTCGCGGCGCTCGGCGTGGACACCGGCCTGTCGCCGGCGCAGGCGGCCGGCCTGTTGCAGCGGACCGGGTTCGCGTTCCTGTTCGCGCCCACCTACCACGGCGCCATGCGCCACGCCGCCCCGGTACGGGCGGAGCTGGGCATCAAGACGGTGCTCAACCTGCTCGGGCCGCTGGTCAACCCGGCGGCGGCGGAGTTCCAGCTCATCGGCGTGTACGACGGGGCGCTGTGCGAACCGATGGCGCATGCCGCACGCCTGCTGGGGGTGCACCGCGTGCTGGTCGTGCACGGCGCCGACGGCCAGGACGAGGTGTCGGTGACCGCCCCCACCCGCATGGTCGAGATCCGCGAGGACGGCGCGTGCCGGGAGAGCGAGTTCGATTTCGCGTCGTGCGGCATCGCGCCGGCATCGCTGGACGACCTGAAGGGCGGCGACGCCGAGCACAACGCCGCGCTGGCGCGCAAGCTGCTCGCCGGCGGCGGGCCGCCCGCCCTGCGCGACGCGGTGGCCGTGAACGCGGGCGCGGCGCTGTACGTGGCGGGCGCGGCGTCCGACATCGCCGCCGGCTACCGGCGCGCCCGTACCGCGCTGCAAGACGGCACCGCGGCCGCCAAGCTGGCGGAGGTGGTCGCCGCCACCACCGCCCTCCTCGCCGCCCCGCCCGAGGCCCCTGCTGACCGTGCGGGCTAGTTGTCCCGGCTCCAATCCTCGACCGGGAGGCCTTCGATTCCTGCGAAGTGTCGCGCGTTGCAGGTTGCGAGGATGAGCCCGTGAACGAGCGCGGTGGCGGCGATCAGCAGGTCGAAGGCGGGTCTCGTCCGTCCGATTCGCGCGGCGGCCGCCTGCACGCGGGCGTAGTGCTCGGCCACGCGGACGTCCACCGGCAGCACGTTCACGCGACCCTTCAGGACGGAGCGGTATGCCCGCCACAGTCGATCCGAGCCTTTCGCCTCCAGTCCCTGCAGCACCTCGGCCTCGCAGATGACCGAAGTGCTCAAGGATCGGTCTCCGACCGCCGCCCAGCGGCGCTGGACGGAACGCAACGGCGCTTTCCTGATCGGCTGCGAGTAGACGCTGGTATCGAGAAGAAGGGTGATCGGCATCCCGGCTCAGAACCGGCTCTCACGCCGCTCCACGGCCCTCGGCGGCAGCTCGATGTCGGCCTCCAGTTCGCCGTGCTCCTCGACGAAGCGGTCCCGCAATCCCCAGATCGTCGATCCGGTGCCTGCCGCCGGCTCCACCGGATCAATCCGCACCAATGCAACCCCGCGCCTGGTGACGACGACCGGCTCACCCGTCCGCGCAACCCGCTCGCATATCTCGGACAGCTTCGTTCTCGCCTCGTAGATCCCCACGGCACTCACGAAAGTCAACCTACTAGACGACTAGTCGGTCCTGCAAACCGGGACCGGCGGCGCAGGCGCGTCGCGACCGAGGGCGCGGAGCTGGGCGAGGCCGTGCCGGACAGCCGCCGGCAGCCGCTGGTGCCGCTGGTGCCGCTCGGCGGGGAGCCGGCGCAGCCGCCGTGCGATGCGGGAGGTGGCGGGATGGGACTTCTTGGGACTTCTTGGGACTCGTACCATGTTGCTTCTCGCTATCGAGAGGGGTAGAATTGCGGTATCCGCCCCTTGGCAGTACGCATCGCTCCCGGTCGTCGGCAAGAAAGTAGACCAGTCATCATTGAGCGGCGCCGATCCCCAGGGGCTTTCTCTTTTTCCTGCTGCGAAGCTTGCTCGCAGAGAGGGCGTGCAGTGGCGTATCTGAACGAGATCGTGGCCGGGCGGCGCAGGCGCGTCGCGGCCGAGGGCGCGGAGTTGGGCGAGGCGGTGCCGGGAAGCCGCAGGCATCCGCTGGTACCACTGGTGCCGTTGCCCGGCGGGAGTGCCGGTGCCGCTGGAGATGCCTCCGGCGGCGCGAGTGCCGGTGGCGTCGAGACCGGGGCCGCGGTGGCGCTGACCGGCGAGCGGATGCAGTGGCCGCGCGAATCGGCAGGCGATGGAAGTCCAAGCGCGGGCGATGCGCAGGGGCCGGCTTCCTCGGGCGGTGGCCCGGGTGCAGCGCCGCTGCTGGTGTGCGAGATCAAGCGGCGGTCGCCGTCGCGGGGGGCCATTGCGCCGGGGCTCGATGCGGTGGGGCAGGCGCGCCGCTACGCCGCCGCGGGGGTGCGCGCGGTGTCGGTGCTGACCGAGCCGGACCACTTCGGCGGCGCGCTCGCCGACCTGGTCGCGGTGAAGGAGGCGTGCCCGCACCTGAGCGTGCTGCGCAAGGACTTCCTGCTCGACGAGCGTGACCTGGAGGTGTCGCACCGCGCCGGCGCCGACGCGGTGCTGCTGCTGGCGGCTTGCCTGGGCGCGGACGAGCTGGGCCGCCTGTACCGGCGATCGCTGGAGCTGGGCATGACACCGCTGGTGGAGGTGCACGACGATGCCGACCTGGCCAAGGCGCGCACCGTGCGCCCGCTGCTAACCGGCATCAACAGCCGCGACCTGACCACCTTCGAGGTGGATACCACGCTGCCGGCGCGGCTGCGGCCGGCGGTGGACTGGCCTACCACGCTGCTGTTCGAGTCGGGCATCCACTGCGCCGAGGACGCCGCGTTCGCGCGCTCCGCCGGGTTCGACGGCGTGCTGGTGGGAGAAGCGGTGGTGCGCCGTCCGGAGCTGGTCGCCGAGCTGCACGCCGTCCTGGCCGCCCCGTCCGTTGTTCGCGCCGGCCCCGCCGCGGGCACAGGTCCCGCCGCGGGCACAGACACTGCCGCCGGCACAGGCACTGCCGCCGGCACGTCCACCGCGGCGGGCAAGGGCACCGCCGGAGGCACGGACGCCGCCGCGGGAGGCACGAGCACCGCCGCCGGCAAGGCCACCGTCTCCGACAAGGCCACCGCCGCTGACACGGGCGCCGCCGCCGGTGCGGACGATGGCGGGCACGCCGGCGCGGGCGCCCGCCCAGGTACTGGCGTTGCTGCCGCACCGGCGCCGGCGGGTGCGCGGGAGGGGTTCTGGGCGCGGGTGTTCGCGGCGCGCCACCGGCTGGCCGGCAGCGGGCGCCCATTGATAAAGGTATGCGGCATCACCAACCGGGTCGACGCGGAGCTGGCGGTGGCGCTGGGCGCCGACCTGCTCGGGTTCATTCTGGCTCCGTCGCCGCGCCGCGCCCGCCCGGAGGCGATTCGCGCGCTCGCCGGCCTGCCGGTGCCGAAAGTGGGCGTGGTGGTGAACGACGTGGCCGAGGCGCTGCCGCTGCTGCGCGACGGATTTCTGGACGCGCTGCAGTTGCACGGCGACGAGCAGCCGGACGAGTGCTATCGCATCGCCTTTCCCTACTACAAGGCCCTGCGCGTCGGCGCACCGGCGGACCTGGAAGCCGAGCCCCGCTACCGCTGCCCGCGCGTGCTGCTGGACGCCTACTCGCCGGCCGCCCGCGGCGGCACCGGGCAGCGGGTGGCGGAGGACCTGCTGGCACGGCGGGCGGCGGGCGGCGGTGCGCGGCCGCTGTGGCTGGCCGGCGGCATCGGCCCCGGCAACGTGGCGGAGGTGATCCGCGGCCATGCCCCCGAGCTGATCGACGCCTCCACCGGGTTCGAAGCGGAACCGGGGCACAAGGACCACGACAAGCTGCGCGCCTTCTTCCGCGCAGTTCAGGACGCCGGTTGGCGCGGAGCCGCCGGTTGGCGGGGAGCTAACGCAGGCGCCCGACCCTCCGGCGGCGCCGGGGTCGCTGCAACCGCCGGCGCCGCGCTCGCCGAGGGGGCCGGGCAACCGCCCGGATTGGCACCGCATCCGGGGCCTGACGGCTCCGGCGCCGGCGTGAATCCCGCCGGACCGCGCGGGACCGCCGCTTCGCCCGATGCCGCGGCGCGGACCCTGGCGGACCGCCTGCAACCCCGGCACGGCGTGCCGCCGCAGGACGCCACCCGGGATGCCGCCGGGGATGCCGAGGCCGCGGCGCCGGCCCCGCGTGCATCGAGTACCAAACGGAGGACCGAATGAACACCTACCAGGACTACTTCGGGCGGTTCGGCGGCCGCTACGCCGCGGAGGTGCTGCGCACCCCGCTCGACGAGCTCGAAGCCGCTTACCGCGACGCCATCGAGGACCCGGCGTTCCGCGCCGAGTTCGACCGCGTGGCGGCCACCTACACCGGCCGCCCGACGCCGCTGATGCACGCGGCCAACCTGAGCGCGGCGTGCGGCGGCGCCCAGATCCACGTCAAGCTCGAGGGGCTCGCCAACACCGGCGCCCACAAGATCAACCACGTGGTCGGCCAGTGCCTGCTCGCCAAGCGCATGGGCAAGAAGCGCGTGATCGCGGAGACCGGCGCCGGCCAGCACGGCCTGGCCACCGCGGCGATGTGCGCCAAGCTCGGCCTGCCGTGCCGGGTCTACATGGGCGCCGTGGACATGCGCCGCCAGAAGCCCAACGTGTTCTGGATGGAGCTGTTCGGCGCCGAAGTGGCGCAGGTGGACAGCGGCTCGCGCACCCTGAAGGACGCGGTCAACGAGGCGCTGCGTGACTGGGCCGGTTCGTTCGCCGACACGTACTACGTGATCGGGTCCGCGCTCGGCCCGTCCCCGTACCCGGCGATGGTGCGCGAGTTCCAGACCGTGGTGGGGCGCGAGGTGGCCGGCCAGTGCCGGGACGCCGGCTTCGAGCCGGACGCGCTGATCGCCTGCGTGGGCGGCGGCTCCAACTCGCTGGGCATGTTTGCCCCGTTCCTGGATGCCGAGCGCCCGGAGCTGATCGGCGTGGAGGCGGGCGGGCGGCGCCTGGAACCGGGCCACCACGCCTCGCGCATGAGCGGCCACGGCGTGCCGGCGATCGCGCACGGCTACAAGTCGCTGTTCCTGACCACCGAAGACGGCCAGATTGCGGAGACCCACTCGGTGTCCGCCGGGCTCGACTACCCGGGCGTGGGGCCGCAGCTCGCCGAACTCGGGCGCACCGGGCGGGTGCGCTTCACCACCGCCTCCGACGCCGAGGCGCTCGATGCGGTACGCCGGTTCGCCCGCGGCGAGGGCATCGTGATGGCGCTGGAGTCGGCGCACGCCGGCGCGGTGGCGCTGGCCGAGGCGCGCCGCCGCCCGCCCGACCAGCACCTGGTGGTGAACATGTCCGGCCGCGGCGACAAGGACCTGTTCATCCTGGCCCGCGAGCTGGACCCGGCACGCTGGCGCGAGTTCCTGCAGCGCGAAGCCGCCTCCCTGGCCGCCGCCGCAAAAGCCGCGGGTACCGAAGCCGCGCCGCCTGGACCCGAAGCCGCGGTGCCGTCCGGGACCGTGGCCGCCGTCGCGGGCGAGGCGCCGGCGCCGGCCGGGAACGGCACCGGAGGCCGGCCATGAGCGGGCGGCCGGGCGCGCGCATCATGACCCACTTGGTGGCGTCGTTCCCGAGCTGGGAGGCGTCGCTGGAGGTGGGCAAGGGACTGGTCGACGGCGGCGCGGCGTACCTGGAGGTGCA
Source organism: Spirochaetaceae bacterium (assembly GCA_028821475.1). GTDB lineage: Bacteria > Spirochaetota > Spirochaetia > SZUA-6 > Bin103 > Bin103. The sequence goes on along the minus strand of JAPPGB010000007.1, from coordinate 4,099 downwards.
GTTTCCGTTCAGCGACCCCACCGCCGACGGGCCGCACATCCAGGTGGCCTGCGACGAGGCGCTCGCCGCCGGCTTCACCCAGGAGCGCGGGTTCGCCCTGGTGGAGGCGCTGCGCGCCTTTACCGGCGTGCCGGTCGCGGTGATGAGCTACGCCAACCCGATTTTCCAGAACGGCGTGGCCCGCTTCGTGCAGCGCTGCCGCGACGCCGGCGCCGACGCCATCATCGCCCCCGACCTGCCGCCCGATTACGACGAGGGCCTGTACGCCGCCGGCAGGGACGCCGGGGTGGCCGTGATCCCGGTGGTGGTGCCGAGCACCCTGCCGGAACGCCTGCGGACGGTGGTCACCGGCGCCGACACCGACCTCGTATACGCCGCGCTGCGCAAGGGCATCACCGGCAGTTACACCGAGATCGGCCAGGACAACCTGGCGTTCCTGCGCCGCATCGGCGAGCTCGGCGGCAAGCCGATGGCCGGATTCGGCATCCGCACCGGCGCGCAGGTCGCCGCGCTCACCCCGCACGTCGAGTACGTGGTCGTGGGCACCTGGTTCGTGGAGCTGCTGCGCCGCGAGCGCGGCACCGCCCCGCGCACCCTGATGGCCCGCGCGATGGCCGAACTGCTGGCCTGACGAAGCCGGCGCCCCCGGCATCCGGCAGTGCGAACCCAAAGGACGCGGAAGCGATCCCGGAGCCGGCGAACTGATCGACGCGAGGGCTCCGAAGCCGAACCGTCCGAAGACCTACCAGAAGAGTGGCGCGGCAGGCGTAGCCCGGTTGCTAGCGAGTGGTAGCGTCCCGTGATTTCAAACTGACGCACTGCCCACCAGCCCGCCCAGCGTCTGGTGCGGGTCAGGTCCACGGTTTCTCCGGGGGACGCCGCGGCAGTATATTTGCTCCATGTCAGCCGCAGTAACGATCGATCAGGGAAATTTCGATACCGAGGTCATTCAGTCCGATACGCCCGTGTTGGTGGACTTCTGGGCCGAATGGTGCATGCCGTGCAAGATGGTCGCCCCGGTGCTGGAGCAACTCTCCCAGGACTACGCCGGTCGGCTCAAGATCGCCAAGGTCGACGTGGACGACAACGGCGAGATCGCGCAGAAGTTCAACATCGTCAGCATCCCGACGCTGCTGTTGTTCAAGGGCGGCAGCGTGGTCGGCCAGCAGGTCGGCGCCGTGCCCCGCGAGACCATCGAGGGCCTGTTCAAGGACTACCTGTAGTCCAAGACCACCGGTAGTCCTTCAGGTCTCCGCTCCGGCCGCCTAGCCCTCGTGCACGGCGTCGCTGTTGGGAGCGCCGAGGGTGGCGCCGCGGGTGGGGACGGTGTGCCAGTCGGCGGCGCTGTCGGTGTCGGTTGACGAACTGTCCCGGTTCAGCGAACGGGTGGAGGTGGTGGCGTCCGAGTCGATCGCGTCCTCGGGGGCTACCAGGTCGCCGGCGAATGTCCAGCCGCCCAGTGCCGCGAGCGTGTCGGCGCGCTGCATGGTGGCCTTGCTGCCGAAGCCGCGGTAGCGGTCGTCCGACTCCGAGGTGCGGTTGCTGTAGATCACGCCGTCGATCAGTTCCCCGTCCGGCGCCGCATACAAGGTGATGACGCCGTTGTTGCCTGACAGGCCGCCGCCTTCCGCCAGCCAGAAGTCCCACGCGCCCGCCACCGCCTGCTCGTGGCCGGAGGCATCCGGCCCGTCCACCTCGTCCTCGCCGAGTCCGTCGGTGGTGGCGTGGATGACGATATAGTCGCCGGCGGCCACGTCCACCGGCGGCAGCACCACGTGGTCGCGGTAGTCGCCGGCCACCCCGTCGTACAGCGTCACGCCGCCGAGGTTGCCGGCGGCGGTTACGTACAGCTCGATGGCGTCACGCCGCTTCTTGCTGCCCTTCGGGGTGAACTCGTTGATCACCAGCCCCGGCGTGTGCGGGTTGAATCCCCAGAATCCCGCCACCAGGGTGGTGGTGTTGCCGCGCCGGTCGCGGGCGGTGGTGTGCAGGGTGTAGCGCCTGCCGGCCGCGAATGGCTGTTCGGTGACCACGACGACGGCGGTAACCTGGCCGTCGGCGCCCCCGTCGCCGTCCACGGCGCGCACCGCGATCGGCGGCTCGATGCGCACGGCGTCGGCGGCCATGGTGACCGGCTCGTCGAAGTGCACCGTTACCGTGTTGGGGCCGGTGGCGCCGATGGTTTCGAATACCGGCGGCAGCAGGTCGACCTCTTCCTCGAGGGCATGCCCGACCGGCTCGCAGCCGAGGCACAGCAACCACGCGATGGCTACGGTCAGCGCCCGCACGGGCGCGGCCGGCCGTTTCGATTCGGATAGCTTCATACCCCTATAAACGGGGTTTGGTGCAATCCCGCTTCACCCTCCGGCGCCGGCTCGGGCCTCAGCCTCCGCCGCCGGCGGCCGGCTCCAGTTCGGCGATGACGCGCAGCGCCAGGATGCGCGGCGCGGGTTGATAGGTGGCTGCTTCCGGTGTCTCGTAGCGGCGCACCAGTTCGCGCAGCAGCCGCACGGCGGTACGGTCGTCGCCCCTCTTGTGGTGCAGGAACGCCATCTCGTATTCGGCCCAAAGCAGGAGATTCTGCTCCGCGGGAGTGGGATTGTCGGCGTAACGCTCGCGGAATGCCGCGTACCAGGCCATCGCATTGCGGTAGTCACCGGCCGTCGTGGCTTCCTGGGCGCGCTGGAAGTACTCCGCCGGCGTAATCTCGCCGGTCAGGTCGTCGGGGCTGCTCGCGCAACTCGCCAACAACCAGGCACTACCGATCAGCAGGGCGACGTGCGTCCACCCCGGTCGTGCGCCAACGGTTCGCTGTGTCATGGTGTCTCCTCCCCTCGGCTGTCGAAGTACGGTTGCAGCGGCTCGGTGACCATATAGTACCTGTTCGACGCATTCCAGAGGGTGAATCCGGAACCGGCCGCCGTCCGGTTGCCGTCGAGCTGGCGCGTCAGGTAGCGGCTGTACTCCTCCTCCTCCATGCGCAGTTCGCCGCCGATCAGGAACGCCTGCACGTACGGCCTGATGTGCGCCCGCCCGCGCACCATGCGTTGCGCCCGCCGCACGCCGGATTCGTAGATGTCGTGCGCGCGTTCGAGGTAGCCGCGGTCGGCGAGGAAGTGGCTCGGGAAGTGGGAGGGATAGAACATCGGGCTGATCACGTCGGCGTAGTCGGCGAGCACGCCGATGTCCTGGCCGATGAAGTTGCCGGCGCGGTACCAGGAGTTGAACCCGAACAGGTCGGTGCTGATCGGCACGTCCAGGCGTTCGCGGGCCGCCGCCAGGAACGACTCGATGGCGTCGATGCGGCGCATGCCGGGGCGCCGGTAGCGGTACAGGGCGCGCTCGGTGGGGCCGTCGGAAGGAAAGCGGATGTAGTCGAACTGAATCTCGTCCACGCCGCGGGCGGCCAGCTCCGCCGCCACGTCGATGTTGTACTGCCACACTTCCGCGGCGAACGGGTCCACCCAGTGTTCGCGCTGCACCAGTTCGCCGGAGTCGTCCCCGGCCGGCACCAGGTGGCGCCACGGTCCGTCCTGCTCGCGGTCCCAGATCGCCTGCCGGTGGTTGTCCCAGTCGTACAGCACCGGATCCTTGAACACCACCAGGCGGGCGATGACGTAGATGCCGGCGGCGTGCGCGTCGGCGATGAGACGGTCCAGCTTGATCGGCCCCGGCGCCGCTCCCATGGCGCGGGCGAGCGGCAGCTCGGAGTCGTAGCCGAGGCGGCCGAAGTCGTCCTTGAAGTCGATGACCACCGAGTCGAGGCCGTGCCGGACCAGCAGGTCGAGATACTCCGGCAGCGCCCCGGCCGCCCGGTCGGCCCGGATGTAGATGCCGTTGCGCAGCGCCGCCCGCTCGCGCGGGGCAGCGCTGCCGATCCCTTCCGGTCCCGCGATCCACCCCGGTTCGCCGGCCGCGAGCAGGTGCTCGTCGGCGCAGGTTTCGCCGTCCGTCCCCGTGGCCGCGGTCGCTGCCGCTGCGCCGTGGCAGCGGGCGGTGTCTCGCGCTGCCGCGAGCGCCGCCGCCAGGTGTGCACCGTGGCGCCCCGCCGTGTCGCCGTCCGACGCCGAAGGGGCAGGCGCCGCGGCCACACCGTCGC
>JAPPGB010000006.1 GCA_028821475.1 Spirochaetaceae bacterium | reverse complement strand
GAGAGTCACGGGCACGCACGTTGCGGGCCTGCCCCACGCGGCATCAGCGAGTCGTAGAAGATCCAGTGGTGACGTTGAAGTGACCGCCAACGGGCGACTGCGCTGACTGTCATCATGGCGCGTCATCATCGATCCGTCGAACCCCAGGCGAGGCAAGCTTGCTGTGGGCGCGGGCACCCTGTCATTAGGGCCGACCCGTGGGACCCGTGCGTGCGCGGCGGACCGGCAGCCCCGCGGTGTCACGCCGGATGCGCCCACCCGTGGCTCCGTCCTGGCCCCATGGGTGGGCATGCGCCGTCGGCTACTCCGGAGTCGCGCCCGGAACGCGCCCGACCAGGTCCACGAGCGCGAGTACGGCCTGGGGCGGGGGGCGCACCGATCTGCTGATCATCTGGCCGCACCCAGGTGGCGCGGGACCGCACGCGGCGGGCAGATTCGCCATCGAGTGCAAGGTGCTGCACGGGAGCCTGGAGCGCACGATACGCGAAGGGTTGCTGCAGACCGCCGAATACATGGACCGGTGCGCGGCGCAGGCCGGCCACCTGGTCATCTTCGACCGCGGCGCAGGCAAGCGGTGGGAGGACAAGATCTTCCGCCGCGACGAGCGCACCGATGACCGGCACCGGATCACGGTGTGGGGATGTGAGCGGCCGATGTGCCACCGTCCGGGCGGCTGTCCCCGGGGCTGCGGCGGCGTAGATTCAGGCGATGCCCGGCGGGCATCGCGTCAGCTCGTCCCCCACTCCGCCCACTTGTCCGGGTTGGCCCACTGCTGGCCCACCTCGACGAAGCCGCGCGGACCGCGGACGCCGTGCTCGAACGGGTCGCCGGTGGCCTCCATCCAGCGGTGCAGGCGCTGCTCCATCTCCTGCACGACCGGGCGCGCGGCCGCTGAATACACCAGGTTGTTCATCTCCAGCGGGTCTTCCTGCCGGTCGAACAGCCAGGGGCTGCGCTCGTTGGCGTACCAGCGGGCGTAGGTGTAGCGTGCGGTGCGCACGGCCCGCCAGCGCCCCACCCAGCCGTAGCGGTTGGGCCAGCCGTTGGCCATGTTCATCAGGTACACCGACTCGCTCGCCCCGGGGGCGTGCGGCGGGTCGGCGGGCACCGGTTGCCCGCGCCACACCGGCGACAGGTCGCGGCCCTGCAGGCCGGCCGGCAACGGCACGCCGCACGCGCCGAGCAGGCTCGGCACGATGTCTATGGCGCCCATGAAGGCGTCGCTGCGCGTGCCCGGCGGAGTGTTGCTCGGCCAGCGGATCACGAATGGCACGTGCGCGGAGTCCTCGTACGGGGTGGCCTTGGAGGCGCGCCGCGTGTGGTGCAGCCAGGTCTCGTTCGGCTTGCCGTAGCCGTGGGCGCGGATGTGGTCGCCGTGGTCGGAGCTGTAGCACACGATGGTGTCGTCGGCGATCTGCAGGCGGTCGAGCGCCGCCAGCAGGCGGCCCATCTCCACGTCAAGCCCGGTGCAGCAGGCGTAGTAGTCGGCCAGTTCGCGGCGGGCGTGGTCGGCCAGGGCGGCGGGTACGTTGGCCGGCAGATCCACCGCGGCCGGATCGTAGCGCTCGAGAGAGTCGGGAAACTGCTCGTACGGCCAGTGCGGCGGCCGCCACGACAGGAACAGGGCAAACGGATCGTCGGGCCGCTCCGCGCGGTGGCGCTCCAGGTAGCGGATCGCCAAGTCGGTCTCGACGGTCGGCCCCCAGCCCGGAAAGGCGGTCGGTCCCGCATCGTTCTCGTAGTAGGGCTGGTCGAAGTAGCCGCGGCCGGGGCCGACCGCGGCCAGGTAGTCGATGCCGTACCTGCCTTCCTCGGTGTACGGTCCCTTGCCGAGGTGGAAGGTGCCGACGTGAGCGGTGCCGTAGCCGTGCTCACGCAGGGTGCCCGGCAAGGTCGGGATGTCGCGCCGCGGCCGGTACTCGTTGTCGATTACGCCATTGCGCCAGCCGAACTGCCCGGTGAGGAGAATCGCCCGGTACGGCGAGCACAGCGGGTGGTTGGAGAACATGTTGTCGCAGACCATGCCCTCGGCCGCCATCCCGTCGAGCACGGGGGTGCGTACCACGCGGTTGCCGTTGGCACCGAGGGCGCTGTAGCGCTGCTGGTCCGAGAACACGAACACGATGTTGGGTCGCCTGCTGCTCATGCCCGCAGCCTACCCGCAACAGCACCGGCGATGATACCGGGCCACCGATCGCGCGGGAGTCGTACCCGGCGTCCAGCAGCACCCTCACTCGATGACCGTCAGGGTCCTCAGTTTGTCAACGCCGTCGGTTGAGATTTCAAGATACGACTCGACCTGCCACCTCTCGACGGTGGGAAAGTCCCGCAGGAACTCTTCAATGGAGTAATCGCTCTTGAGATAGTCGACAAGCGTTCCGACAGGCACGCGAGTCGTCGCGAAGACCAAGTCCCCGCTGTGGATTTCGGGGTTACGAGAAACCACTCTGCCAAGTTCTACAGAACCATCGCCCGCTTCACTCATGGAATGCCCTCGACCGGATCGTAGTCCGAATACACAGCATCGTTCAAGCTGGGCATTGGCGCGCCGCATCGGTGCGGTCATACTTCACCGATCCCGGCGCACCCGACCTTGGAGGAGTTACATGACCACTACGACCGGTATACGAATGAGGCGCGTTGATGCTGGTTCGTTCCTGATGGGGAACGACCGCCCGTTGCCCGACGCGCTCCTGGCACCCTCCTGCTTCCGTGACGGCGATTTCGACGAGGTGCCCGTGCACCGCGTAACCATCACCAAGCCGTTCTACCTGGCTGAGTGCCAAGTCACCAACGCACAGTACGAGATGTTCGACCCCGCGCACCGGGAACTGCGCGGCAAGCTGGGATTTTCGCGCGCTGACGACGAAGCGGTGGTGTTCGTGAGCTGGCATGACGCTGCCGCCTACTGTCGCTGGCTGTCCGAGCGCGAGGGCGCCGAGTTCCGCCTGCCCACCGAGGCGGAGTGGGAATACGCGTGCCGGGCCGGGTCATCGACACCGTTCTGGAGCGGAGATGAACTGCCGCCCGGGGTAGCCAAGAACCAGCGCCGCACCTGGTTTCCCGACCCGTCGCGCAGCACCGGCGACAACGTGGTCCCGCTGCACGTCGGCCGCACGCCCCCCAACCCGTGGGGCCTGTGCGACATGCACGGAAACGTCGAGGAGTGGTGCCTGGACTGGTACGGTCCGTACCTCGAGCGCGACGCGAGCGACCCGGTCGGCGCCCCCGAAGGCGATTTCCGGGTGACCCGCGGCGGCAGCCACTCGACCGAGACCTATTATCTCAGGTCTGCCAACCGTGCGGCGGCGCTGCCGGAAGAACGCAACTGGCTGATCGGGTTCCGGGTGGTGTGCGCGGACTACCCGGTGCCGCCGAGACCGGCTCGCAAGGCGCCGGTGGAGCTGCACGGCTGCAACGTGCTGCAGACTACCTCACCCGCCGGCCCGTCACGTACCGACGAGGCGCCGTTGTTCCGCGGGCCGGTCCGCTACGTGCACATTCCTCCCCGTTCCTACGGACCCCTGTTCAGCACGCACAATCACGATCCGGCGATCTGCCAATGTCCCAACGGCGACCTGCTGGCCATCTGGTACACCTGCGTCGAGGAACCCGGCCGCGAACTCGGCATTCTGGCCAGCCGTCTGCGCGCCGGAACCGACTCCTGGGAACCGGCGTCGGTGTTCTGGGACGCCCCCGACCGCAACGACCACGCGCCCGCCCTGCTGTGCGACGGAGGACGGATGTACCATTTCAACGGCATGTCGGCCGCCGCCACCTGGGGGCCGCTGCGCACCATCCTGCGCACCTCCGACGACAGCGGCGCCACCTGGAGCCGGGCCAGGTTCATCAGCGGCGAACACGGCCCGCGCCAGATGCCGATCGCGTCGGCGTTCACGCTGCGCGACGGAACCCTGGTGCTGCCGTGCGACGCGGTCAGCAGCGGCCACGGCGGTACCGCGCTATGGATGAGCGCCGACGGCGGCGAGACGTGGCGCGATGCCGGCGGCACCATCGCGGGCATCCACGCGTCGGCGGTGGAGCTCGCCGACGGCCGGCTGCTGGCCTTCGGGCGCGGCGACGAGGTGGACGGCACCCTGGCGATGAGCGTCTCCGCCGACCGCGGCAAGACGTGGCAGTACTCGGCCAGTCCGTTTCCCCCCATCGGCGGCTCGCAACGGCTGGTGCTCAAGCGCGTGCGCGGAACCTGCCACGCCGGCACGGATCCGATTTTGCTCATCTCCTTCGCCAACGCGCCGGCCGACGCCGACGACGCCTTCACCGTCGAGGAAGCCGGCGGCCGCCGGGGAGTTTCCGGCATGTACTGCGCGCTGTCCTTCGACGACGGCGAGACTTGGCCGTTCCGCCGCCCGGTCAGCGACGCCGGCCCCGACCGCGTCATCGAAGCGATGGACGGAATCCCATGCCTCATGGGCCCCCGGCACGCCGAGGTGAACGGCTATCTCACCGCCTGCCAGTCCGCCGACGGCCACCTCCAACTCATCAGCAGCAGCAACCACTACTCGTTCAACCTGCCCTGGCTCGTGGAACGATGAGGCTCGGCCGAACTCACCGAAGCGGTGGCTTCGGGTCCGCCGGGATTTCTGGGAGAATGGCGGCATGGCATCGACATCGACACGCCCCAACATCCTGTTCGTGTTTGCCGACGACTGGGGCTGGGGTGACCTGGGCTGCTACGGCCATCGCCACCTCAGGACCCCCCATCTCGACCGGCTCGCCGCCGAGGGCACGCTGTTCTCGCAGTTCTACGTCTGCTCGGGTGTGTGTTCGCCGAGCCGGGCGGCGGTAATGACTGGCCGGTTCCCGGCCCGCTTCGGAATCCACGGTCACTTCGCGACCCACGAGCGCAATGCTGCCCGCGGCATGCCCAACTGGCTCGATCCGTCCGCGACTACCGTTACCGGGCTGTTCCAGAACGCGGGCTACCGCGTCGGGCACTTCGGCAAGTGGCACCTGGGGAACGGCACCGGTGCGCCGCCGCCGACGGCGTACGGGATAGACCTGTTCGACGAGCCGGATTGTCCCATCGTGTATACCGACCCGTCTCACACCGGTACACGCGCAACGTCCTCACGGGAGATCGTCGACCAGGCGATCGGGTTCCTCGAACAACCAGGGCGCACCGGCGCCGCCGCGGATCCGTTCTTCCTCAACCTTTGGCTCTACGATACCCACGCATCGCTCGACCCCAACGAGGAGCAGTTGGAGCGCTATGTCGACTACATGCCGCTGCACGTACCCCACGCGGGAGCCACCGCGATCTACTATGCCACCATGACCGAGGCCGACCTGCAGATCGGCCGCCTGCTGGCCAAGCTGGACGAGCTGGGTTTGGCCGACGACACCGTGGTCATCTTTTCCGCCGACAATGGCCCCGAGGACATGGAAATTCGCAACGCGTCACACAGCGGCGTCGGCAGCGCCGGCCCGTTCCGGGGCCGCAAGCGGTCGCTCTACGAAGGCGGCGTGCGCGTCCCGTTCATCCTGCGCTGGCCCGGCAACACGCCGGCGGGGGTGGTGAACAATGCCACGCCGCTGTGCGCCGTCGACCTGCTCCCCACCTGGTGCGAGCTGGCGGGAGTGGATGTGCCGTCGGATGCCGGGCTGGACGGAGAGTCGATGGCGGCGGCCTTCCGCGGTGAGCCGCGCCCTCGCTCCACGCCGCTGCTGTGGGAGTGGCGCTTCCACATCTACGGCCACGTCCTGCACCGCAGCCCCATGCTGGCGATACGGCACGGCGATTGGAAGCTGCTGCGCAACCCGGCTGGTGACCGGGTGGAGCTCTACCGCATCCCGAATGATCCCTCCGAGCTCAACAACCGCGCCGAGACCGAGCCCGAGGTGGTGCAGCACCTCAGCGCGCTGGCGCGCGAGTGGCAGGCCGGCCTCCCGGCGGGGCCGGTTTCACCAGATGCCGGCTCCAACGCCTACCCGTGGCCCGGCACCGATCACAACGAAACCGCTCTGTTCAGTTGAGCACCGACCTGTAAACCAGCAACGTGGCGGGGCTGGCGGCCGCGGGGCGACGGCGGGTAGGGTACCGGCGGATATTACCTGATGAAGAAAAAGCTAGCGTTGCTGGGGGCGAGTCACATCCACACACCCGGGTTCGTCGACGTGTTGGCCGCCCGCACCGACGTGTCGGTGGTGGCGGTCTGGGATCCCGATCCGGCCATCGCCGGCAAGTACGCTGCAAAGTTCCAATGCCTTGCGGCGCCCGAGGTGGCGTCGGTGCTCGGCATGCCGGACCTGGACGCGGTCATCGTGCTGTCGCAGACCAATCGCCACGAGGAACTGGTGCGGCAGGTCGCCGGTGCCGGGAAGCACTGCTTCGTCGAGAAGCCGCTGGGCATGGGACTGGCCGACGCCAGGAACATGATGCGGCTGCTGGAAGCCGCCGGGGTGATCTTCCACATGGGATACTTCAACCGCACCATCCCGGCGCACCGGTTGCTGAGGCGCCTGATCGCGGAGGAGGCGTTCGGCGCGATCGGCCGCATGCGGCTGGTATTCGGTACGCCGGCGGCGATCAACGGCGTATTCCGCTCCGACTGGCTGTGGATGACCGACCCCGAGCAGGCGGGCGTGGGAGCGTTCGGCGACCTGGGCACCCACAAGCTGGACCTGCTGCTGTACCTGATCGGCGGCACCGCCCGGCTGGAGGCGGTCACCGCCAGCTTCTCGCGCCCCCTCGGGCGCTACCCGCGGGGCGAAGAGTGCGGCGAGGCGATCCTGCGCTTCGACAACGGCACCATCGCCACGCTGGCCGCGAGTTGGGTGGACCTCGTGGAGCCGTCATCGCTGCTGATCACCGGGACGAAGGGCCACGCCGTGATCCGCAACGCGCCAGGCATGCCGCACAACGACTGGGACAACGAGCTGTTCCTGCTGAGCGACGCCGTCGACGGCGCCACCGGCAAGGAACCGTGGACCGACCTGCCGGAGGCACTGCCGCGGCCGCTGGAGCAGTTTATCGCCGCCGTCGTGCACGGCGAGCGGGACAACCTGGTGAGCGTGCGCGAGGCGGCGTACAGCAGCTACGTCATGGAGATGATCTCGCAGGCGGCGGCCGAACGGCGCTGGCTGCCGATCGACCCCGCGGCCCTGTAGCACCGGTATCGGACGGCAATCGCTTGAGTACGGCCGTCGCCGCGTGGAATGCCGCGGCACTCGGCACCAGGGGCCGGACGTGCGGCGGAAGCGCCGCCCTGCGCCTCTCCGACAGACCCCGACCGGAGTCTTGACAGCAGGCGCGGCAATCGGCACGGTCGAGAAGTGGGCTTTTGTCTGAGCGGGTGTGTACTTGGCCGCTGAACGGGTAGAACTCAACGGGGTCGGGTACCGGGTTCCGGACGCTCCGGTTGTGGTGGTGTGCGTCGACGGCGGCGACCCGGAATACTTTGCCGCGGCACGGGCCGCAGGGCGCACTCCCACCGTCTCCCGCTTCATGGACTCCGGCTTCGGCGCGGTCGCGCACTGCGGCATCCCCAGCTTCACCTGCCCCAACAACATGTCGATCGCCACCGGCGCGCCGCCGAAGGTGCACGGCATCTCCGGGAACTTCTATCTCGACCGCGCCACCGGCCAGGCGGTGGTCATGACCGGCCCGGAGCTGATGCGCTCGCGCACGGTGTTCGACGTGCTGTCGAAGGCCGGCGCCCGGACCGTGGTGGTCACCGCCAAGGACAAGCTCCGCACCCAGCTCGGCAAGGGCCTGGACGTCGCTGCGGGCAACGTCTGCTTCTCCTCCCAGCACGCCGACCGGTGCACCGCCGCCGAGAACGGCATAATCGACGCCCTCGGCTTCGTCGGCCGGCCGCTCCCCGACATGTACTCCGAGGATCTGTCGCTGTTCGTGCTCGACGCCGGCATCCGGTTCCTGGAGCAGGACGATCCGCCGACGCTCCTGTACTTGTCGCTGACCGACTACGTGCAGCACAAGTACGCCCCGGACCATGCCGCTGCCCTCGCCTTCCACGCGGCGCTCGATGACCGCTTCGCGCGCCTGGAGGAGCTGGGCGCGACCGTCGCCCTGACCGCCGATCACGGCATGAAGGACAAGTGCGGCGCGGACGGCAGCTACCACATCGTCTACCTGCAGGATCTGCTGGACGAGCGTTTCGGCGCGGGCCGCACGCGGGTGATCTGCCCGATTACCGACGCGTTCGTCGGCCATCACGGATCGCTCGGCGGCTTCGTGCGGGTCTATTGCTTCGGCGGCGTGGAGCCGCGCGACGTGGCGGACTTCATTCTCCCGCTCCGGGGCATCGAAGAGGTGCTGGAGCGCGAGGAAACGGCGCAACGGTTCGATCTTCCCGCCGACGTGGAGGGAGACGTGGCAGTGATCTCCACCGCGGACTACTGTGTCGGCATGGGGCGCGCCGACCACGACTTGGCCGACCTGCACGGCGAGCGCCTGCGCACCCACGGCGGACTGTCCGAGCGCGACGTGCCGATCATACTCAGCCGGCCGCTGAACGCCGCCTACCGCGCCCGGTCGCGGTCGGAGCAACTGCTGAACCACCAGGTCTTCGACTACGCCATCAACGGCACCGCCTGAGGGCGCACAGAGCAGCAGCAGTGGCACCGCGTACGGCCCGCGCCGCCGTCTACGACGCACCCAACACGCCGTTCGTCATCCGCCGCTATCCGTTGCGCGATGCGCGCCGCGACGAGGTCCTGGTACGGGTCACGATGTCGACCATCTGCCGCTCCGACATCCACTCCTACCACGGGCACCGACCCAACCCGTGCCCGGGGATCCTCGGCCACGAGATCATCGGCGTCATCGATCAGCTCGGGGCGGACATCGAGACCGATCTGCGCGGCGACCCGGTGGCGGTCGGTGACCGCATCACCTGGACCGAGTACTTTCACCACGGCCCGTCCTACTACCGGGAGGTTCACGACCTGCCGCAGAAGTCGGTGGGCGTAAGAAAATACGGGCACGACCTGGTGGCCGACGACCCGCACTTCCTGGGCGGCTTCGCCGAGTACTGCTACGTCCTGCCCGGCACCGGCATCCTGAGGCTCCCCGACGAGCTGAGCGACGAGGAGGCGACCCCGATCAACTGCGGCGTCGCCACCGTCGTCGCGATCACGGAGGCGACGCGGATCGGGATGGGCGACGTCGTGGCCGTCCAGGGACTGGGCCTTTTGGGGCTGTACGCGTGCGCCATCGCCAAGGCGCGCGGCGCCCGGCGCGTGGTCGGCCTCGACAGCGTGGGAGACCGCCTCGCGGCGGCCGGCAAGTTCGGCGCGGATGCCGTGATCGACGTTTCCGGCCGTGACTCGCACGACGTGGTGGCCGCGGTACGCGAGCTGGCACCGCCCGACGGCGTCGACGCGGTGATCGAGGTGTGCGGCAATGCCGCCGTGATTCCGGACGGACTGGCGATGCTGCGGGTCGGCGGCCGCTACACCCTGGGCGGCATCGTCACCCCCGATGCCGACGTCACCATCGATGCCAACGTGCTGGTGAAGAAGTGGATCACCCTGCGCGGCATCCACAACTACCACCCGCGGCACCTGGTTCAGGCGCTGGACTTCGTGGTAGCCAACCGCAACCGGTTTCCGTTCCGGGAGGTCGTCGACGCCCGGTTCACGCTCGACCAGCTCGACGAGGCGTTCCGGCGGGCGGCCGAGCGCACGGTCCTGCGTGCCGCTGTCGTTCCCTGAGGAGGACCGACCGAGATGACCCCGGCGACACCCGACCTGGCATTCGAACCGCGCGGACTGTTCATCGGCGGCGAATGGGTAGCCGCCCAGGCCGGACGTACCATTACCAGCATCAATCCGGCGAACGGCGAGCTGCTCGGTGCGGTGCCGCTGGCCGACGAGCGCGACGTGGAGCGGGCGGTGGCCGCCGCCAAGGCCGCGTTCCCGGCGTGGGCGGCGCTGCCGGTGACGCGGCGCGCCGAGTACCTGCGCCGGCTGGCCGATGCCGTCGAGCGCAACGCCGACTCCCTGGCGCTGATGGACGCGGTGGACAGCGGCAATGCGATCTCCGGCATGCGCGGGGACATGACCTGGACCGCCGACGCGCTGCGCTACTTTGCCGGGCTGGTCACCGAGATGAAGGGCGAGACGATGTCGCGCGAGCAGGGGCATCTCAACCTGACCCTGCGCCAGCCCTACGGCGTGGTCGCCAGGATCAACCCGTTCAACCACCCGTTCCGCTTCTGCGCCGAGAAGGCGGCCTCGGCGCTTGCCGCCGGCAACACCGTGGTGATCAAGGGACCGGAACAGGCGCCGCTGTCGAGCCTGAAGCTGGGCGAGCTGTGCGCGGAGATCTTTCCACCGGGAGTGGTGAACATCGTGACCGGCGACGGCGCCACCGGATCGGCCATGGTGCGCCATCCGGACGTGGCGCGGGTCGGCTTCGTCGGCTCGGTGGAGACCGGCCGCCGCGTCGCCCGCGAAGCTGCCGAGAGCCTCAAGGAGGTGACCCTGGAGCTCGGCGGCAAGAACCCGATCGTCATCTTCCCCGACGCCGACCCGGCCAAGGCCGCGGCCCAGGCGGTAGCGGCGATGAACATGAACCGCCAGGGGCAGTCCTGCTCGTCCACCTCGCGGGTACTGGTGCACCGGTCGCTGCACGAGCGCGTGCGCGCCGAACTGGTCAAGGCCGCGGCCGCCATCCCGATCGGCCTGCCCTGGCTGGAAGACGCCGAGATGGGGCCGATCGTGTCGCGGCCGCAGTACGAGCGGGTGCTCGGCTACGTCGCCTCCGGCCGCGACGAGGGCGCCGAGCTGCTCACCGGCGGCGGCCCGCCGCCCGCCCCGGAACTCGCCGCGGGTTTCTTCATCGAGCCCACCGTGTTCGACCGCGTGCGGCCCGAGATGCGTATCGGCAGCGAGGAGATCTTCGGCCCGGTGATGGCGATCATGAGCTGGTCCGACTTCGACGAGATGATCGAGGTCGCCAACGGCGTGATGTACGGGCTGACGGCGTCGCTGGTGACCAACGACTTCGGCGCCGCAATGCGCGCCGCCGAGCGGTTGCAAGCGGGCTACGTGTGGATCAACTCCTCCGGCCGCTACCTCGGCGCACCCTACGGCGGCTGGAAGCAGAGCGGCATCGGCAAGGAGGAGTCATTCGAGGAACTGCTGAGCTACACGCGGGTCAAGAACATCAACATGCGTTGGTAGCTAGCGCCCGAGTACGGCGGGGGCCAGGTCGCCGATGGAGCCGCCGAGCGCGTCGTCGCTGCGCGCATCGGACGCGGCCAGCGCCTGCGCCGTGGTCGGCACCGGCGTGTCGTACTGGTAGCCGGGCTCCACGCGCTGACGCTTCCAGGCGGTGCGCATTTCGCGCCAGGCGCCAGCGAGGGTGCGCGGCGGCGGGCAGTCGGCGGCGATGGCGCGGCTGAGCTTGCGCAGGTTGTAGCACGGCACGCCGGCGTACATGTGATGCTCCATGTGCCAGTTCATGCGCCAGTACAGGAACGACGACAGCGGATCGATCCTGATGCTGCGTACGCACTTCCGGAAGTCGGCGATGTTGTCGCGCAGGCCGCAGTGCATCGGCATGAACACCAGGTAGCGCCACCAGTTGGCTACCGCCACCGGCAGGCTGATCAGCACCGGCAGCAGCCACAGCCCGGAGGCGACGCCCACCACCAGCACCGAGCCGTGGAACAGCAGCATGATCCGCGCCCAGCGAATCGACTTGCGCCGCTCTTCCGGGTGCGCCTCGTACAGCGCGACGATCCACTCCTGGGCGCGCACCCCGACCGGCTCGGTGTCGCCGACCGTGTCCGCCCGCATCGGCAGTCCGAGCGCCGCGGTCAAGGTGTAGCGCAGGATCGGCCACAACCCGCGGCACATCGGCCCGCCGGTGATGTTGATGGTCAGCAGTTGCAGCACGTACAGCCAGCGCAGCGTCGGCGACTGCGGCAGGACAACCTCGCGGTCGCCGTCCGGGTGCAGGGTGTAGCGATGGTGGTAGGTGTGGCTCAGCGCGTAGTCGTGGTGGTTGAACCAGGCCAGCGGCGCAAAGATGCGCAGGAAGACGCGGTTGAGCCGCTTGGTCTTGAACACCGTGCCGTGGTCCAGCTCGTGGCAGGCGGCGGAGAGAAAGCTGCCGAAGGTGCAGTGAAGGTAGAGCGCCAGCGCGAAGCCGACCCACGCCTGCCGCAGGAACAGGTAGTACGTAAGAGACGCGGTGGTGGCGAACAGAGCCAGGTTGCCGCCCGCCTGCAGCCAGCCCTGCAGGTCGCTGCGCTGCATCAGCCGGCGCAACGCTTGCGGCTCGATCGGGCTGCGATACCAGCGCACGCGCTTGGTGCGGGTAACCTCGTTCAGCGGCGGACGGTCAGCAGGCATGGCTCTCCAGGGAAGAAACCATACAGGAACACCGTGTAACGGGCAATGCGGGATTCGAACCCACGACCTCTGGCTCCGGAGGCCAGCGCTCTATCCAGCTGAGCTAATTGCCCCTTTGGTCGGTCCGGCGACCCAGGCTAACCTACCCCACTACTCCTCGCCGATGCAAGCGGCTTCTCGACCCTCCGCAGGGGCTCTCTACACACGGAACGGGTTGGTCCAGGCGCGGCGGCCGCGTTTGTCGAACACGGTGAGCCGCGCGTACGGTCCGGTGATCCGGGTCAGGTCGAGCTCGGCGGCCGTGATGTCCGCGGTGCCCATGACCACGGACGCCGAGGAGGCGCGGCCGGTCAGCCGCATGGCGCGCACCGGCGAGGTGCGCACGGAGAGCTTGCCGCCGCGCTCCGGCGTGACGCCGAGGATCTCCGGTCCCTGGCTGGCGTAGAAGCTGCCGGCGTGCAGCGCCTCGACCAAGGCGTCCGGGTGCAGGTGGTCGCAGCGCACCATCACCCAGTTCTTGCCCCAATCGGGCATCGCGGGCTTGAAGTGCGCGTCATCGGTGGCGATGGCGTGGTAGTAGTGGCCCTGACTGAGCAGCCGATCGAGGTAGCCGCTGCTGTCGCCCTTGCCATTGAGCTCGGTGCAGGTGGTATTGACGATCTCGATGGCGCCGGCCGCGTCCAGGGAAAGAACGTCGGCGTCGGTCAGGTCGTACCAGGCCGGGTGGGCGGCCGCCACGTAGGCGCCGGCCGCCTTGGCGCGGGCGGCGAGCTGCGGGCCGGTTTCGTCGGCTCCGGTTGCGGTGAAGTCGAGCGGCAGCCCGACCGCCAGGATGTGCCAAGCCTCGCCCAGGCTGGTCGCGGGGGCGTGCAGCTCGGCGCCGATGACGGTAGTGAACCGGTCGCTCCGATACGCTGTCGTGTCGGAGACCGGAAACCCGTACTTGGCGAGAAAGTGGTCGGTCAGGCTGATGAAGTGGTAGCCGCGGCGCCGGTAGTGGGCGCACACGTCGCGCGGTGCCTTCAAACCGTCCGAGTTGGTGGAATGAGTGTGCAGGTTGCCGCGGTACCAGTGACCGGGCTTGCCGAACGGCAGCGTGTCCATCGGGATGTCTCCTTGTGAGTCGGAATCAGTCGGAATCAGTCGGAATCAAATCGGGATCGATCAGGATCGGTGGAGCCGCCGGGGAGGGCGCCGCTGATGGCAGGCCCTCTCCGCGGCAGATGGCGACTGCCGCCGGCGCTACAGGTTGGCGTCGGCGTAGTCCTGGTAGGCTTGGCGGAACTCGTCGTAGCCGTTGTCCTTCAGACCCTGCAGGTACTCCGCCCACAGCGCTTCGACTTCCGCCTCGGAGTCGGCGATCAGCATCTTCGCGAACAGCGGCGCGCGCACGTTCTCGTCCAGGTTCACGCGGATGTCCTCGACCTCCGACAACGTGACCAGGTCCATCGGGTTGGGCCGCACCAGCGGCTTGGCCTCGTTGATGCGCTGCACGGCGCTGCCGCCGGCCTCGTAGTCCTCGCGGTTCGCCCACACCTCCACGTTGGCCATCGCCTCCTCGAAGGTGGGATAGTCGTTGATCGGGATGTAGCCGTGCACGGTGGAGAAGAACCCCCACCAGCGCGGCCACGACTTGTTCACCAGTTCGACGTCGTAGTCCTGCTGCCACTGCTCGAAGTCGAGGTCGTAGATGCCGTCCACCATGTTGCTCCAGTGGCGGCCCTCGATGCCGGCCACGAACAGTTGGCGGCCCTCGCGGCTGTTGGCGAACTCGATCACCTCCAGCGACTTGTCGATGTACTTGGAGTCGGCGGAGACGCCGAGCAGCAGCCACCACGAAACGCCGGCCCCGTTCAGCTTGTAGCCCGGCGCCACCACGGGCGGATCGGGCGAGTCGAACGCCGCCTCCGGCACCCCGATGCGCTCCACCCGGTTGGGAGTGACGTACGCGACCGGCGCAAAGAAGGCGCCGCCGCGATTGGAATAGATCCACGCGTTGGAGGCTTCCTCGTTGTTGGGGTGATTGATGAAGTCGGTGTTCAAGGCGCCTTCACGGTACAGCCGGTTGCCGAACTTGAGCGCCTCCAGGGTGCCCTGGTGGGTGGCCAGCGAGATCACCGTGCCATCATCCTGCACCTCCATGTCCTTGATGCTGGCGCTGGCATTGTAGGCCATGAAAATCGGCGCCCCGACGCCGGTGGCGGCACTGGTCACGAAGCCGGTGGTATCGTCCTTGCCGTTGCCGTCCGGATCGCCCTCGCTGAACGCCTTGAGCACCTCGTACAACTCGTCGGGCGTGCTCGGCATCGCCAGGCCCAGGTTGTCCAGCCAGTCCTGGCGAATGTGGAACTGCCAGTCGTAGCCGTGGTGGGTGCCGGGCACGTAGTAGTGGCCGCCATCGATCGTCAGCGGCTTGAACATGTCCGCGGTCATCACCTTGTGGATGAAGGGATACTTCTCCGGCGTGACGTGGTCGTCGAGATTGGCGATCAGCCCCTCCTCGGCCCACTGCTGCCAGGGGTTCTGGCCCTGGTTGGACACGTGCATGATGTCCAGGGGATCTCCGGAGGCCATCATCAGGTTGAGCTTCGCCCACACCTGGTCCCACGGCCCGCCCACGATCTGCAGGTCGATGTTCAGCCGGCGCTCCATCTCATTGATGCTGAGATCGGTGTCCGGGTCCATGCGCAACGGCCCGGGCACGAACGCCTTGATCGGCACGATCTCGGCGGCGGCGCCCTCTTCGCCCTCGGCAGCGGCCCACGCGGTAGCGCTCATGGTCAACAACAAGGCGACGCAGGCACCGGCCGCAACGCAGAGACGGGTACGGCTGCCTGCCCTGAAAAGGATCTTCGATGTCATTCGACACCTCCTTGATATGGTGGAATCTGCAGCAAACGCTGCGCGAAATGGTTCACTCCTTGATTGCTCCGAGCATGATGCCCTTGACGAAGTGTTTCTGGATGAACGGGTACACCATCATGATCGGGATGATGCTGATCGCGATCACCGCGGCCTTCAACATCTCCGGAACCACGTCGATCGGCACGAACACGGAGGTTGCACTGACGACCAGGTTGCGCATCACCATCGACAGCGGATAGAGCTTGGCGTCGGAGATGAACAGCATCGGGAAGAACCAGTCGTTCCAGAAGTACACCGAGTAGAACAGGCCGATGGTCGCCACGATCGGCATCGACGTCGGCAGCACGATCAGGAACAGAATCTGGATCTCGTTGTAGCCGTCGATCCTGGCCGAATCCTCCAGGCTCTGCGGCACCGCGGTGGCGAAGTAGTTCTTCATCAGGATCAGGTTGAAGGTGTTGATGGCGTTGGGCACGAACAGCACCAGCAGCGAGTTGCGCATGCCCAGCGAGGTCAGCAGGATGTACAGCGGAATCAGGCCGCCGGAGAAGAACATGGTGAAGATGATCAGCCGGAAGAAGAAGTTTCTGCCCGGCAGGTCGTTCTTGGACAACACGTAGGCGCCCATCGAGGTGAGCAACAGGCTGAGCGCGGTGCCGGCGGTGGTCACCAGCACGCTGACGAAGAAGCTGAGGTACACCAGCGGCCGCGACAGCGCGGTCTGGAAGCTCGCCAGCGTGAAGCTCTTGGGGATGATGTGGTAGTAGTCGGCGAAGAAGCCGCGCTCGGTGGCGGTGGCGACCACCAGGATGTACCAGAACGGGTACAGCGTGACCGCCGTGGCCACCAGCAGCAGGAAGTAGTTGAAGAAGTCGAACGGCTGCATGCGCTGGCGAGCCATGATCAGCGCACCGTCCCCACGTTGCTCTGCGACCCGTAAATGCCTTCCACGCCGAACAGCTTGCAGGCGTTGTTGGCCGCGATCAGCAGGCCCAGTCCCACCACCGACTTGATGATGCTGGCCGCCGACAGCAGCCCGAACTTCGGGTTCTGCTGCAGGTTCCTGACGATGTAGGTGTCCAGGATGTCCGCGGTCTCGTATACCACCGGGTTGTACAGGTTGAAGATCTGGTCGAAGCCGATCGCCAGGATGTTGCCGAGAAAGAGGATCGCCATGATCGCGACGGTGTTGGAGATGCTCGGCAGCGTGATGTACCACGCCATCTGGCGCCGCTTGGCACCCTCCACCTGCGCGCACTCGTACAGCGCCGGGTCGATGCCGGCGATCGCCGCCAGGTAGATGATCGAGGTCCAGCCGGTCTCCTTCCACAGCTCGGTCGAGATCAGCACCCAGCGGAAGTAGCGGTTGTCGATCAGGAAGCCCACCTGCTCGAATCCGAGCGCCTGCAGCAGCACGTTGACCGCGCCGGTGTCCCTGACCAGCAGGGTGTTGATGATGCCGGCGAGCGCCACCCAGGAGACGAAGTGCGGCAGGTAGGTCACGGTCTGCACCACCCGCTTGTAGCCGGAATGGAACACCTCGTTGAGCAGCAGCGCGAACAGCACCGGCGCCGGCACCCCGAAGATGAAGCGCAGCACGTTGATCACCACCGTGTTGCGGAACGCGAGCTGGAAGTTCTTGTCGGTGAACAGGCGGATGAAGTTGTCGAAGCCCACGAACGGGCTCGCGAAGCCGCGCGAGAAGCGGAAGTCCTGGAACGCCAGCACGATGCCGTACATCGGCGCGTACTGGAACACGATGTACCAAGCCAGCACCGGCACCATCATCAGGTACAGGTAGCGCTTCTTGATCAGCACCTTGATGAATCGCCGGCGCAGAGGCGCTACCACGATACCGGCGGCCTCGACCCGGTTGGCCATGACGCGAATCCTGCGGTCAGGCGGCAACAACCGGCGCGGGATGCCGGTAATTGCTTGCCAACAAGTAATATAATGTGTCACGCACAGAACGGATGCCGGTCTTGCAACCACTCGGCGATGGAGCGCAACGACTCACGACCACACTATAGCACCATCCGCGAGCCGGCGCGAGCCCTGCCCCGCGAGGACTGCGAGGAGCGCAAGGAGGGCGGCTGGCTCGACACGGGCATGGCGTGCGCCAGTCGCGCCGATACTCGTAGCATGGACTGCCGGTCATGCAGACGCCGGGAAGGTACGGCGTCTGCCGGGATTCTGCTGGCACTGACATCGAGCCTGAGACCGGTTCGCTGCCGCCCCGCGCTGCGGGTCGACCGCCGCCGCGTCCGGCAGCGACCTCCCCGCGGCCCCGCCGCCATCGCTGCGCGCACCGCCGTCGCACTCGCCGCGGTTTCGGTTGTCCTGTCTGGTTGCTCCACCACTCCGGGAGTCGGTGACCGTCGCGGTGTTACGCGCGAGTTCGTGTGGCCGTATGACGGGCGGACGTACAACCTGGCGCTCGACCTGCACGCCGATACCTACGAAACGTTCCGCCAGCGCGAGCGCAGGCGCGACTACGACCTGTTCGCGTCGGACCAGTTCAGCAAGCGGTTCGTGAAGGAGATCACCAGAAAGCTTGCGCGCTACGGCAAGGCGTCCGGACTGCATGACTCGGAGATCCCGTACTTTATCGCTTCCTTCGTGCAGAATCTGCCGTACACGGTGGACGACGTGACCACCGGGTACGACGAGTACCCGAGATTCCCCTACGAGACCCTGTACGACAACGGCGGCGACTGCGAGGACACCTCGATACTCGCGTCCGCAATGCTGCACGAACTGCGCTACGAAGTCGCGCTGCTGCACTTCCCCGGCCACATGGCCGTCGGCTTCGCGTGCCGCCCCGCGTTCGGCCAACAGTATTACCGCCACGATGGGAAGCGCTACTGCTACCTGGAAACCACGGTGGACGACTGGGGCGTCGGTGTGGTACCGCCGAGCATTCGAGGTGTACCGGTAACGGTCAAGCCGATCATCGCCCGTCCGGTGATGCGGGTGGAGTTCATCGCGGAATACCGGCAACTCATCGACACCGTGGCAGTCGACGTAACGGCGTCGATCAAGAACCTGGGCTCGGAGACGGCGCACGGCGCCACCGTGCACGTAGCGCTGCGCAAGCCGGGCACGCACTATGCCTGGGACCAGACCGAGAGCCACCGGTTTCGCCTGACCCCGGAAGAGAGTGTCACCTACACGGCATCCGACCTGCGTGTCAGGTCAGGTGAACCGTTTCAAGTCTACGTGCTGGCACGTGGGCGCAACTTCCGCTCCGAGGAAGTGATCAGCAAAGTGTTGCCCTGACCGGCGCTGCCATGCCGCGTGCCGCGCCGAAGTCGGGACCAACCACGCAGGGGCCGAACGTCGATATCTGACGGGCGGCGACAAACGCCTGAAATGCGGGTACAACATGCGCCAAGGTAGCGTCCGCGCTCGATGCGCGCCGCCGGAGGCGTGCCCGGCTCGGCGCAACAGCAACCCGTGGCGGCACCCGGGGTAGCACCTCGAATGCGGTCGGCGTTTCACCACGGGCTGCTATGGAGAGGAACCAACATGAACGTGCTGATTACCGGAGGCAGCGGCCGGCTCGCCGGCTACGTGGGGCGCGAGTTCGCCGATCACCAGGTGGTCCTGACCGACGTCAAGCCGCCGCCGGACGATCGCGCCCACCTTCCCTTCGTGGCCGCCGACCTGACCGAGTTCGCCGACTGCCGCAGGGTGATTGCCGAGAGCGAACCGGAGGCGATCGTGGCGCTTGGGGCCATTCCATACGCCACCGACAAGGCCGGCCGCGGCGGCGGCGGACCGCCGTTCGACACCACCATGCGGGTCAACGTGCTCGGCCTCTACTACCTGCTGATGGCGGCGGCCGAGGCGGGCGTCAGGAAGCTGGTGCAGACCAGCTCGGTGGTCACGATGAAGGGCGGCGCCACGACCTACCGCTACCTGCCGATCGACGACGACCACCCCGGCTGCGTCACCGAGTCCTACATTTTCTCCAAGATGGCGGGCGAGATGATGCTGGAGTGGTTCTGGCGCGCGCACGGCATCCACTCGGTGGCGTGCCGGCCGGCCTGGATCTGGACCCCGGAGCAGTTGCAGGAGCACGCGGCGGGCATCGTGCCGACCACCGAGTGGGAGTCGTCGCTGTGGCACTACGTGGACATCCGCGACGTGGCCCGTGCCCACCGACTCCTGTTCGACGCCCTGGAGCGGCTGCCGCCGGCCGAGTGCTACTACGCCGGCGCCGCCGACCACCGCGCACCGGAGGAGTCGCGCGAACTGGTCGAGCGCCTGCGCCCGGAACTGGTCGGCGCCATCCCGATCGACCTCACCGGACGGCAGGCGTTCGTCAGCTACGCCAAGGCCCAGGCCGCCGTCGGCTACCAGCCCCGCCACTCCTGGACCGACTGGCGCTGAACCGCCCGCCGCGGCGGGCAGCCGGCAGGTCGGCCTCGAACGGAAACACGGCAGTCCCGCTCGGTCGATGCCCGCCCGTCGGCGGCCCGCTCGACCGCCGCGCAACTCTCATGTCGAGAACGGTCATGCCGGACGCGAGCCGGTGTCGACCGCTCGCCGCGGATCGACGACCAGGCGGACCCCGCGGAGCACCTCGGCCGTGCGCTCGCCGCCGATCCGTCCGATGCGCTCGGTCAGCTCGCCCTTGTCGATGGTGAACAGTTGCGTCACGTTGACCACGCTGTCGCGGGGCAGGTTGCCTTCACCCTGCGGTAACCGGACGTTGCCGGGAGCTTCGGCGCGGCTCAGGTTGGACGTCAGGGCGCACACGACCACCGTGGCCAGCCGGCTTTGGTTGAACAGGTCATTCTGAATCACCACGAACGGTCTCCGCAGCGCCAGCCGCGAACCGGAGGACTGGCCCAGGTCCACCCAGTACAGATCCCCCTGCCTGATCACCACCGGTCGGCGGACCTCCGTTGCAGAGGACGGATTCCCTCCAGGGTCGCCGACTCTTCGTCGTCGGGAAAGTCGGCGTAGGCGGCGTTCAGCCCCTCCAGGAGAGCCCGATTCTCCGCCGTGGCCAGAAACTCCTCCAGCGCCCGCGCATACAGGCGGCTGCGTGGCGTACCCGACCGGCGCGCCACCTCGTCCGCGCGCTGCGCCAACGCTTGCTCGACCGAAACCGCAACCCGGATCTTCGCCATCTTCATACCATCCTTCTGAAGGAACGTATGACACTTCTGGGCCGGCGTCAATGACGCGGGCGCTTACCAGCCCATCGCGTAGGCGATGTTGTTCCTGGCGGTTGCGGCGCCGAGGATCAGGCCGCGGTCGACATCGCAGTGGATTGCCAGCGGCTTGCCGTTGCTCCAACCGTCGATGAGCCGGACGTCATGGCCGCGCCGGCGGAGTTCCGCCAGCGTCTCCTCGGGGATGCGCGACTCGGCTTCCACCCGGCCCGGATGTGCGTTGCGCGGGTAGAACGACGAGGGAAAGTGCGTCGTGTGGACGGTGGGCGCGTCGAGCGCCTGCTGCAGGTCCATGCCGAACTCCACGTAGTTCAGGAAGAACTGCAGGGTCCACTGGTCCTGGCCGTCGCCGCCGGGGGTACCGAACGCCAGGAACGGCGCGCCGTCCCGCGTGACGATCGTGGGCGTGAGCGTCGCCCGCGGCCGCTTGCGCGGCTGCAGCGCGTTGGGGCGCCGCGGATTGAGGTAAAACATCTGGCCGCGGGTGCCGAGAGGAAATCCCAGTCCGGCGATCACCGGCGATGAACCGATCCAGCCGCCGCTCGGGGTAGCCGCCACCATGTTGCCCTCGGCGTCCACCGCGTCGAGATGGGTGGTGTCGCCGCGATGCGTTGCATCCGCCGGCACGGCCCGGCTACCGGCACCATCGCCTTGGACCGGACTCCGATTCCCCGCCGCCAGTCCCAGGGCGCGCCGATTGTCGTCCAGTACGCTGCGCACCGCGTACTCGGGCACGCCACCGCCCAGGTCGCCGGGGCGCAACTCTTGGGAGGCGTCCTCGCCTATCTGGGCGGCACGCCGTGCGCCGTAATCGGCGGACAGCAGCACGTCGATCGGAACGGCGTCGAAGCCGGGATCGCCGTAGTACGCCTCGCGGTCGGCGAACGCCAGCTTGGCGCACTCGATCCAGGCGTGCAGGTAGTCGGGCGAGTTGTGGCCCAGCGCCTTGATATCCGGGTGCTGCAGGATCGCGAGCTGCTGCAGGAACACCGGGCCCTGGGTCCACGACGAGCACTTGCACACGTCCAGGCCGCGGTAGTTCAGCGTCACCGGCTCCTCCACGCCGGCGTGCCAGTCGGCGAAGTCCTCAAGCGAAAGGAGGCCGGTGTGGGCGGCGCCGCTGGCGTCCGTCACCGGGTGGTCGCCGATGAAGCGCACGATGCGCTCCGCGATCTCGCCGCGGTAGAAGGCGTCGCAGGCGGCCTCGATGCCGGCCACCCGGCCGCGCCCCTTGGCGCCCTCCTCGGCCCGGCACATGATGCGCAGCATGGCGCCGAATTCGGGGTTGCGCAGCACCTCGCCCACCGCGGGCGCGCCGCCGCCGGCCAGGTACACCTCCCCGGTGGTCGGATAGTGCTCGGTGTAGGTCGCCCGCTCCTGGTGCAGGTGGCGGCTCAGCGCCTCGTACACCGGGAAGCCCTGCTCGGCGAGCTCGATGGCGGGCTGCAGGATCTCGGCGAAGCTCATGGTCCCGAACCGGGCCACCGCCGTGGCCCAGGTGCCCACCACCGCCGGCACGCATGCCGGCAGGTAGCCGTCGCCGGGAATGAGGTCGATGCCGCGCTCCCGGCACCAGTCGATGGTGAACGCCGCCGGCGACCAGCCCATGCCCGAGATGGCGTAGGTCTTGCGCTCGCGCGCCGAGTAGATCAGCGTCGGCACCTCGCCGCCGATGCCGCACAGGTGCGGCTCCAGCAGTGTCAGGCAGATGCTCATCGAGGCGGCCGCGTCAATGGCGTTGCCGCCGGCAGTCATGATCCGCAGGCCCGCGGACGATGCCAGGTAGTGGCCGGCGGTGACCACGCCGCGGCTGCCCATAATTACTGGTCGTGTTCTGAATCCCATCGTGTTGCCCCGATCCTACACAGATTCGGCGTCGGCGTCGGCCCGCGCGGCGGGTTCCTACGCCGTCGGCGGTGCAGGTGCCTGGTCACTCCTTCGCGGCATGCAGGAGACCGAGCCGGCCACAGTGTAGGCTTCTGCGATCTGCGCGAGAGTCGCGGGTCGCTGCATCGACAGTCGACATCAATCAACAAGGAGCCCGACAATGCCCACGATCCGAGACGACGCGAGAATCGACCCGCGCATCAGGATAGTCTTCGGCGCCTTCCCCGCCCCCGCGAATCCGGGCGATGCGACGAGCCGCGAGCAGCTTGTCGAGGAGGCGGGCTCCGAGGAAGCCGCCGCGATGCGTGAACGCTGGGAGGCCTTCCTGGAACGGTGCGACACGGAGGAAATCGCGCCATCGGCGGGGCTGGCCATCACCACTTGTAAGCTGGCCTCCGAGCCCGACGGCAACATGATCAACATCCGGCTCATCCGGCCCGACAGCGCCGAGGCGATGCCGTGCGTGTATTACATCCACGGCGGCGGGATGCAGTCGGGGTCCTTTCTGCAAGGCAACTACCGCGCCTGGGGCAAGATCATCGCCGCCCGCGGCGTAGCGGTCGCAATGGTGGACTTTCGCAACGCGCTGACGCCCTCCTCCGTGCCGGAGATCGAGCCGTTCCCCGCCGGTCTCAATGACTGCGTGTCGGGCTTGAAATGGGTCGCGGGAACGCCGCCGAACTCGGCATCGATGCGTCCCGGATCATTGTCGCCGGGGACAGCGGCGGCGGGAATCTGACCCTCGCCACGGGTCTCAAGCTGTTGCGCGACGGCGCCATCGGGCTGGTCCAGGGCCTCTATGCGCTGTGCCCGTACATCGCCGGCAGGTGGCCGCTCCCGAAGCATCCGTCGTCGACCGTGAACAACGGCATCCTGCTGGAACTGCACAACAACCGCGGCGCGATCGCCTACGGCATCGAGCAGTTGAGAGCCGGCAACCCGCTGGCCTGGCCCGGATTCGCGGCCATCGAGGACGTGAAGGGCCTGCCGGCGACCGTCATCAGCGTGAACGAGTGCGATCCGCTGCGCGACGAGGGTATCGAGTTCTATCGGCTGCTGCTCGCCGCCGGTGTCCCGGCACAGTGCCGTCAGGTCATGGGGACGATCCACGCCACGGAGATCTTCCCGATTGCCGCGCCCGAGGTGAGCCGGGAGACCGCGCGCAGCATAGCCGACTTCTGCCGCGGCACCACCCGCAGAGGCGCATCGGCAGTCGGGGCGACGTGTACAAGCGATAGGGGGAGTGATGGCCGACC
>JAPPGB010000005.1 GCA_028821475.1 Spirochaetaceae bacterium | reverse complement strand
GGCGCGGAAGCCGCGGCGGGCGGCGCGCCGCCAGCGGAAGGTCCCGCACCGGTGGCCGCCGCCGGGCCGGCAACCGGCCGCGCATCGCCGCTGAGCGTGACCTCGTAGCTTTGGCCCTCGCTCTCGATCACCAGGGTGTCGCCGTTGCGCTGCACCTCGACGGTGTACGATCGGCCCTCGTACTCGAACGTGACCTGCTGCTTCACCGGCGCCTCCGCATCGGGTCCCAGGGAGCCGCGCTCACCTCGTCGAACCGGCCCTGCCCGGCCAGCCAGGCGGCCACCGCCGCGGCCACCCAGCGGGCGTCGTGCCGTGCCGGCGCCCCACTCGCGGTGGTCGCCGCCTCCGGCTCCGCGGCCGCCGCGGACGCCTCGCCGCCATACACGCGGCGCAACGCGGCCATGCCCAGGCTCAGCAGCGCCAGGAAGAAGAACACCACCCCCATGCCGAGGATGGTCACCGTGCCCGCGAAGGCGATTGTCTGTTCCATCAGCGTGGCCTACAGCGGTATGTTGCCATGCTTCCTGGCCGGCCGCGTTTCCCGCTTGCGGGAGTACATCTCGATGGAGCGCACCAGCTCGGCGCGCGCCGCCGCCGGATCGATCACGTCGTCGACGAACCCGAGCCCGGCGGCGATGTAGGGATTCATCACGCTCTCCTGAAACTCCGCGATCTTCTCCTTGCGCATCTCTGCCGGGTCGTCGGCCGCCTTGATGTCACGCGAGAAGATGATGTTGGCCGCCCCTTCGGCGCCCATCACCGCCACCTCGGCGCCCGGCAGGGCAAGCGTGCGGTCGTAGCCGAGCGACTTCGCCGCCATCGCAATGAACGCGCCGCCGTACGCCTTGCGCAGGATCAGCGCCACCTTGGGCACCGTCGCCTCGGCGATGGCGAACAGGATCTTGGCGCCGTGGCGGATGATGCCGCCATGCTCCTGCGCCACGCCCGGCAGGAAGCCGGGTACGTCCACCAGGGAGATGATCGGCACGTTGAAGGCGTCGCAGAAACGCAGAAAGCGGGCGCCCTTGTCGGACGAGTTGATGTCCAGGGAGGCCGCGTACACCTGCGGCTGGTTGGCGAAGAACCCCACGGTGCGGCCCGCCAGGCGGGCGAACCCCACCACCACGTTGGGCGCGTACTCGGCGTGCACCTCGAAAAAGCTGCCCCGGTCAGCAAGCGCCGCGATCACCTGCTTGACGTCGTAGCCGCGGCGCGCGTCCTCCGGCACCACGTCGAGCAGCTCCGGCGTCGGCCGGTCCACGTCGTCGCCCGTGGCGACCAGCGGCGGATCCTCGCCGTTGTGCGCCGGCAGGTAGCCGAGCAGGGTACGCACGCCATGCAGGCACTCCTGCTCGGTGGCGTACCGGAAGTGGGCCACGCCGCTGCGGCTGCAGTGCGCCGCCGAGCCGCCGAGGTCTTCGGAGCTGATCTTCTCGCCGGTCACGGTGGCGATTACCTGCGGCCCGGTAATGAACATGTTGCTCACCCCGTCCACCATGAAGATGAAGTCGGTGATCGCCGGCGAGTACACCGCACCCCCCGCGCATGGCCCGAGGATTACCGATATCTGCGGAATAACACCCGAGGACGCGGTGTTGGCGCGGAAGATCTGCGCGTAGCCGTTCAGGGACAGCACGCCCTCCTGGATGCGCGCGCCGCCGGAGTCGTTGATCTGGATGAACGGAACGCGGTTGTTCAGGGCGTCGTTCTGGGCCGCGACGATGCGCGCGGCGTGCATCTCGCCGAGCGAGCCGCCATTCACGGTAAAGTCCTGCGCGGCCGCGAAAACCTGCCGCCCGTCGAGCATGCCGCTGCCGGTCACCACGCCGTCGCCGAGCGTGCGCCGGCGATCGAGGCCGAAGTCGGCGGCGCGCACCATGACGTACGGCTGTTGTTCGACGAACGAGTGCTCGTCGAGCAGCAGGTCAAGGCGTTCGCGGGCGGTCAGCTTGCCCTTGGCGTGCTGGGCGTCGACGCGCGCCTGCCCGCCCGCTTCGAGCATCTTCTGCCGCGTTGTGCGGCGCCGTTCGAGCGCGTCACTCATCGCGCCGCTCCGCTCCGGTCGGTGCACGGACTCGTCCGAAGACATGCAAGTTTATATACCGTAAGCAAGTACGTCCTATCCCAGGAGCCAGTTGAGGCGATTGTAGCGACGCACGCCGTCCGGTGTCAAATCATGGGAACGTCCGGTCCCGGCGCCGGCGGCGGCTCACCGGCGGCGGACGCCCCGCCGGCCGGAGTCGACGGCGCCGCAACAGGCGCCGGCGTGGGCCGCGGGCGCCGGACCGTTACCAGGAGCCCGCGCCACGGCCCACGCGCCGGCACGCGCACCAGCCGCGCGGCAATCAGGGCGGTGCAGGCATCCTCGATCTCCTCGGGATGCCATCCGGCCAGCAGGCCGAATCCTGGTGCGCGGTACAGCCCGCCGGCCTCGATCGCGTGCGATCGTCCGCCGGCCAGGATGTGCCGCCACTGCCGCGGCGTGAAGCGTCGCGATCCGCGCCGCAGTGCGCGCAGCATCTCCTGCTCCGCCACCGTCAGCGCGGCCACCGCTCCGTCGCACACGTCGCAGCCGCTGCACGGAACGTCGTCGCGCTCGAAGAAGCGCAGCAACTGGGCGCGCCGGCAGGTCGCGGCGTTCGCGGCGTAGCCGCTCAGGGCGGCGCGCTCGGACGCGGGGCCGTCCGAACCGGGGCGCGCACCGGGAGCGTCCTCTGCAGCCGGTTCCGCACCGGGCGCCGCGGCACGGCGCACCGGCCGGCGCAGGCGGCGGATCACCAGGTGCGCCGCCCGCAGGGCTGCCAGGTGTGCGCTTGCCGGCACCGCGGTGGGCGGCGTCTGCCACGGCAGGCGGCGATCCTGCCCCGCGCCGCGGGCGGCGGCAGGCTGGTACCACACCAGGATGGCCTGCGACGGCTTGCCGTCCCGCCCGGCGCGGCCGGTCTCCTGCAGGTACGCCTCCACCGACTCCGGCATCTCGCGGTGCACGACGGTGCGGATATCGGGCTTGTCGACCCCCATGCCGTAGGCGGAGGTTGCGATCAGCGCCCCGTCGCGGCTGGTCAGGAACCACGCCTCCAGCCGCTTGCGCTCGGCGGCGTTCAGTCCGGCGTGGTAGAACCGGCAGCTCATCCCCGGCAGGCGGCGCCGGAGCTGCCAGCAGATATCCTCCACGCCGCGGCGGCTGCGCGCGAACACGATCAGCGGCCGCGGGCACGCCGCCACCAGCTCGGCGAGGCAGTGCAGCGGTCCCGCCGTGGGGGCCACCGCGTAGCGGATGTTGGGGCGGTCGGGGTTGCCCGCAACCAGGTGCGCGCCGCCGTCCGGGTACAGCACCTCGCGTACGCGCTTCAGCACCGCGGGGGTCGCGGTTGCGGTGAAGGCGCTGACCACGCGCGGGCGCAGCGCCTGCACCAGCTCGTTCAGGCGCAGGTAGGTGGGCCGGAAGCTGTCGCCCCACTGGCTGATGCAGTGTGCCTCATCCACCACCAGGTGCTCGATCGCGCCGGTGTCCGCCAGCGCCGCCAGCAACCGCTCGCCAAGCGCCGCCTCCGGGGTCACCAGCACCAGCCGTGCCTCGCGGCTCGCCACCCGCCGCAGGACGGCGGCGCGCTCGGCCCGCGTCTGCCCGCCGCGCAGCACCGCCACCGCCAAGCCGGCCGCGGTCATGCGGCGGTACAGGTCCTCCAGCAGCGCGAGCAGCGGCAGCACCACCAGGGTGACCCCCTCCAGCACCACGGCCGGGAACATGAAGCACACCGACTTGCCCGCGCCGGTGGGCAGCACCACGATCTGGTGGCGGCCTTCCAGCAGGTTGGCGACCACCAGCCGCTGGTACGGGAACAGGTAGGAGATCCCCAGGCGTCGCCGGGCCAGCTCGTTGATCGGATCGGGGTCGACGGGATGGTCCGCGGCCGGCACCGGGCCGCCGTGGTCCGAAACCGCCTGACGGTGGGCGATGATCGAGTATCGGCTTTCATCGTCTTCCGTGTCGCGCGGTGCCCGTACAGGCTCATCGGGAATCGGACCGGCGGCGGCGCGCCTTTCGGCGGCGCGCGATTCGGCGCCATCGGGTGTAACGTGTTCCATATAGGAGACAACGGCGTTCGCTCCGTGCCGCATTGCGGCAGCCGGCCGCGGCGCCGGGTTGCGGAGACGGCAGTTTGTGCCACCAATGGGGCATGGAGCGGTTGAGTGGCCCGGCGCCGGCGCGGGAGCCGGCGTTGCCGGAGGGCAAGATCGACGCGGCGGTGCTCGCCGGCCTGCTTCCCGGTGCCGGCGGCGCGCACCCGGACGTGCTGATCGGCGCCGCCATCGGGGAAGACGCGGCAGTGGTCACGGGGGCACCGCGCCTGGTAATGACCGGTGATCCGATCACCCTGGCCGGCGACGCGATCGGCCGCTACGCGGTGGCGGTCAACTGCAACGACCTGGTGGCCATGGGCGCCGAGCCGCGCTACCTCACTACCACCGTCCTGCTGCCGCCGGGCACGACCCGCGGCGCGCTGCAGGAACTGTTCGCGGAGCTCGCGGCGGCCGCGTCCGCGGCCGGCTGCGCGTGGGTGGGCGGCCACACCGAGATCACCAGTGCCGTGACCCGGCCGGTGGTGGCCGCCGCCGCGGTCGGGGTGCTGGACGGCGAGCCGTGGTCGAGCGCACGGATGCGTCCGGGCGACGCCGTCGTGCTCACCAAGTGGGTGGCCCTGGAGGGCACCACCCTGCTCGCCCGCGAACGTTCCGACGCGGCCGCCCTGCTCGGCGACCAGCACGCCGCCGCCGCCCGCTGGCTCGACGACCCCGGCATCGGCGTGGTGGCGGAGGGCCGCATCCTGCGTGAGTTTGCCGTCCACGCCGCCCACGACCCCACCGAGGGTGGCGTCGCCCAGGGGCTGCACGAGCTGGCGTCCTGCTCCGGGGTGGGAATCGAGATCGACGCCGCGGCGCTGCCGGTAAGGGAAGCGACGCGGCGCCTGTGCCGGGCGCTGCGCATCGATCCGCTCGGCCTGCTCGCATCCGGCGCGCTGCTGTTCAGCGCCGATGCCCAGGAAGCCTGCCGCGCGGTACAGGCGCTGCGCGACGCAGGCATCCCCGCCGCCGTGATCGGCGCCGCACACGCCGGCAGCGGCGTCACCATCCGCGGCGCGGCGGCGAGCAGGCCGCTGCCGGCCTACCCGCAGGACGAGATCACCCGCATCGCGTGCAAGGCGCCGTGACCGTGTTCATGCGGCACGTTCTGTGCCTTCCTCTCCGTGCCTCGGGACGAGATCACCCGCGCCGGATCCAAGGCACCGTAACTGTGTTCATGCGGCACGTCCATGCTCTCTTCTCCGTACCCCAGGACGAGATCACCCGCATCGCGTCCAAGGCACTGTGAACGCGCTCATGTGTCGCGTTCGTGCTCTCCTCTCCACACCGCAGGACGAGACCACCCCGCTTCGGGTCCAAGGCGCCCGAACTGTGCCGATGCGGCGCGCGTGCTCGCGTCTCCGTACCGCAGGAATCACCCGTATCGGGGACAAGGCACCGTAGCGATGCCTGAACCGAGGCCGTACGCACATGCACCGTGGCCGTTTCGGCTGAGCGATCCGTTGTCCGTGGACGGCAGCACCGTCACCGCCGCCGAGGTGGTGGCCGCCGTCGGCCCCACCCTTACCGCCGCGCGCCGGCTGCGCATCGACCGGGTGGTCGCCGCGCGCACCTTCGCCGTGGCGCCGATCCTGGAGCAGGTCGCCGACGCCGGCAACATCGCCGCCGTCCTGCGCAGCGTGGAGGCGTTGGGCTACGGCGGCGTCCACCTGGTACCGGCCGCCGCCGGCAGCCGCGAGCGGCCGCCCAACCGCGTGACGCAGGGCGCCGACAAGTGGCTGCTCACGCGCTCCTGGAAAGACCCCGCCGCCTGCGTGGCCGGCCTGCGCGCCGCCGGTTACCGCATCGCCGCCACCATGCCGGGCGGCCGCAGCATCGCACTCGCCGACCTCGACCTCGGCACGCCGGTGGCCGTCGCCTTCGGCAACGAGCACCGCGGCGTGAGCGAGCTCCTCGCCGCCGAGGCAGACGAACTCGTTACCGTGCCCATGCACGGGTTCAGCCGCAGCTTCAACGTCAGCGTCGCCGCGGCCGTGGTGCTCGCCCACCTGCGCGAGCGCCTGCCGCGCGAGGCGCCGCACTGGCAGCCCACCACCGCGCAGCGCCTGCTCCTCACCGCCCACTACTACCTCGCCTCCCAGCCGCACGCGGCCAGCCTGCTGCGCCACCGAGCCCTGGTTGGCGAGCCGCCGGACACGCCCGCCGCCGATCGCTGAAGGCGAACGGCCGCCGCGCACCGAGCGTGGCGCGCATCCGTGCGGAAGTGCTGGCGATCTGCGACAGCATGTCTGACGCCGGGCCATCGCGCGCCAACTGCCGGACGTTTCTCGAGGATCAACCGCCGCAGCCGCCGATCTGAGGAAGCGCCCGGCAGGGTCCGGCACCGGCCGGTTTGCTATTGGGCACGGCGCCGGGTAACGTGGTATCCATGGTCGGATCGAAGGATCGCATCCGATCGCGCGTGGCCGGCCCGAAGACCGTGGTCGGCGGACGAACCCGGTGCGCCGCTTCCCGCGGTCTCCGGCGTCGCGCAGCGGCCATGCCTGTCGCTCTGTGGCTTGCCGTGATCGGCATCGGGCTGACCGGGTGCGGCGGGCGGACGCCCGACTCGTTGTCCGGCGTCTTGCCGGCCCGCCACTCGGGATCGCAGTCGGTCGTCGGCGCCGCTCATGACCGGATACTCTGGCATGCCGGGGATGTCGACTCGGCGTTCGCGGCGGCGCGGGCGGCGCGCAAGCCGGTGCTGCTGTACTGGGGCGCCGACTGGTGCCCGCCGTGCAGCCGGCTCAAGGCGACGGTGTTCCGCCATCCGGAGTTCGTGGACCGTACCAGGCTGTTCGTGGCGGTAGACCTGGACGGCGATCTGCCGGGTGCGCAGCGCCTCGGCGAAGAGTTCGACGTATACGGCTACCCCACCGTGGTCGTGCTGACGCCCGACCGGGAGGAGATCACCCGCGTCGCCACCACCATGGAGACGGCACAATACGTGCGCGCGCTCGACGCCGCGCTGGCCGCCAGCCGGCCGGCATCCGCCGCCTACGCCGCGGTGCTGAGAGGCGAGGCCACCGACTCCGACCTGCGCCTGCTCGCCTACTACTCCTGGAGCCAGGACCGGGAGCGGCTGGTTCCCGCGCCGCGGTTGCCGGCTGCCCTGAAGTCACTGGAAGCCGTCTACCCGCCCCACCTGGCGGCGGAGCAGTCGCGCCTGTTCATGGCGTACCTCGGCGCCCGCGCCGTGGCCGGCTCGCAGCAGGGGAGCACGTCGGCGTTGACCGGCGAGGAACGGCATTGGGCCCGAACGCGCCTGCGGGAGATCCTGGCCGACCCGGCGCTGATCGAGGTCAATTTCATCAATGTCGTGTACGGCGCGCACTGGATCTACGCGCTGGTCGCGGACCCCGCCGACCCTGTGGACCCCGGCGCCGAAGCGCTGGCCGCCGCATGGGAAGCGGTACTCGCCGCGGTGCGCAACGATCCCGAAACATCGGCGATCACCCGGATCGGCACGTTCTACGGCGCCCTCTGCCTGTTCACGACCCGACAACCCGGCCACGCGCCATCCGCCGCGCTGGTGCGGGCGGTGCACGAGGCGGTGCGCGAGGCGGACAGCGCCACGGATGACCCGTTCGCACGCATGAACCTGTTCTCCGTCGCGTACGGCGCGTTGTCCATGGCCGGCCTGTACGACGAGGCACACGACTACATGACCAGAGAGGTGGAGCGCTCGCGGTGGCCGGACTACATCATGCTTGCGCTCGCCCGCTGGGCGCGATGGCAAGGGCGTCCGGCCGAGGCGCTGTCCTGGTCGGAACGCGCCTGGCAGGAGGCGCACGGCCCGGCGACCCGGTTCGAACGCGGCACCGCCTTCGTGCACATGCTCGCACAACTCACTCCCGACGCCGAGGCGCGCATCGAGGATACGACCATCGCCCTGTTCCGGGAGGCGGGCAGGGCGAAGGACGCATTCTTCCTGCGCACCACCCGCTACATGCGCCGCCTGGAGAACTTCCTGCGGGCGTGGGATGGCGGCGCCGTCCGCGCCCCGAGCATGGCGCGCATCCGCTCCGCGGTGCTGGCCATCTGCGACGGCATGGCCGACGCCGGTCCCTCGCGCGCTACCTGCCGCACCTTTCTCGCCGAGCCGCCACCCGACCCGTCGATTTGACAGCGCCGGCGGCCATCTCCTACAGTGCGCGGCGCGGAACGCACCCGACATGATCATTGAACCGAGAGTCCGCGGCTTCATCTGCATGACCGCGCATCCCGACGGCTGTGCCGCCAACGTGGCGGAACAGATCGACTACGTGCAGCGCCGGCCGGCGGTCGACGGACCGCGCCGGGCGCTGGTGATCGGCGCCTCCACCGGCTATGGGCTGGCCTCGCGCATCGTGGCCGCGTTCGGCTGCGGTGCCGATACGGTGGGGGTGTTCTTCGAACGTCCGGCGGCCCGCCGCCGCACCGCGTCGGCCGGCTGGTACAACAGCGCCGCCTTCGAGCGCGCGGCGCACGCCGCCGGGCGCGGCGCCTGGAGCATCAACGGCGACGCCTTCTCCCACGAGATCCGTGAGCAGACGGTGGAGCTGGTGGCAAAGCAACTCGGGCAGGTCGACCTGGTGGTGTACAGCCTGGCGGCACCGCGCCGGATCCACCCGGACACGGGCGAAGCCTTCAACAGCGCGCTCAAGCCGATCGGCGCCCGTTATGACGGCACCACCATCGACCCCAACAGCGGCGCCGTGTCCACCGTGCATATCGACCCGGCCGACGAGGCCGACATCGCCGCCACCGTGCAGGTGATGGGCGGCGACGACTGGCGCCTCTGGAGCAGCGCCCTGCACGACGCCGGCCTGCTGGCATCCGGCTGCCGCAACCTTGCCTACACCTACGCCGGCCCCGCCTACACGCACGCCATCTACCGCGCCGGCACCATCGGCCGCGCCAAGCAGCACCTGGAGCAGACCGCCGGGGAGTTGGACCGCGAACTGCCGGCGCGCTCGCTGGTGTCGGTCAACAAGGCCCTGGTCACCCAGGCGAGCGCCGCCATCCCGGTGATTCCGCTCTACCTGATGCTGCTGTTCCGGGTCATGAAGGAGCACGGCTCGCACGAGGGCGCGATCGAGCAGATTTACCGCCTGTTCGCCGACCGCCTGTACACCGGCGACGAGATTCCGACCGACGCCGAGGGCCGGGTACGGATCGACGATCGCGAGATGGACCCGGACGTGCAGCGCGAGGTGGAGCGGCGCTTCGCGTCGTTCGCGGACGGCGGCGGCGCCGACCGGGTCGCGGAGCTGGCCGACCTGGAGGGCTACCGGGGCGACTTCCTGCGCCTGTTCGGCTTCGGCCTGCCCGGCGTCGACTACGCCGCCGACACCGACCCCGCGGTATCGATTCCCTCCATCCCGCCCGGTTCCGGTTAGCGCGCAACCCGGCGCCGTACGCTGCCCGGGCACGCCGAGCGGCCCACTCTGAACCCGACTCGGAAACAGACGACTTCCGAGTAGCTTCCGAGTCGGCCCGTGAAGACGGCGGTCGAACTCGGAAGGGTAGCGTCGGACACAACTTCCGAGTACGCTTCCGAGCAATGAAACTCACCGAACTCCTTCGCCGAACCGAGGGCAAGAACCTGGAGTTCAAGCGCGACCTGTCCTCGCCCGCCGGCTTTCTCCGCACGGTCGTCGCGTTTGCCAATACCACCGGCGGTGTCATTCTCATCGGCGTCGAGGATCGCACCCGCCACGTCCGTGGCGTCACCGACCCGCTCGACCTGGAGGAGCGCGTGGTCAACCTGGTCAGCGACTCGATCAAGCCACGCCTTCTTCCAGACGTGGAACTGCTGAGCTACCGCAACTCCCACGTCTTGGCGGTCGAAGTGTTCCCAAGCCCGGCGCGGCCACACTACCTGGCGCGCGAGGGGCTGCAGCGCGGCACCTACGCGAGGGTCGGATCCTCCAACCGGCTGGCCGACGCGGCGCTGGTTGCCGAGATGCGTCGCTATACGACCGGCGAGTCGTTCGATGAAGGACCGCTGCCGGCGCTGAACTCGGAAGCGGTCGACTTCCAAGCTGCCTCCGAATCATTCGCCCCCGCGCGCACCCTGACACCGAACAATCTGCATACGCTTCGGCTCCTCACTCCTCACCAGGGAAGCATGGTGCCCACGGTCGGCGGAATCCTGCTGTTCGGGGTCGACCGCCTGGCCCACTTTCCCGACGCCTGGATCCAGGCCGGGCGCTTCGCCGGCGCCGACAAGGCAACCATCGTCGACCACCTGGACATCAAGACTCCATTGATACGGGCGATTGAAGATGCGGTGGCCTTCGTGCAGAAGCATGCGCTGCACGGCATCGAGATCGGCCAGGTCAGACACCAGGATCGTTGGAGCGTCCCGATCGTGGCTGTCCGCGAAGCGATCATCAACGCGGTCGCGCACGCGGACTACTCGCAACGGGGAGCGCCGATCAGACTCGCCATCTTCGACAACAGGATCGAGGTGGAGAACCCCGGCCTGCTCCCGTTCGGGTTGACGCTCGATGATCTGCCCCAGGGCATCTCCAAGCTCCGCAACCGGACCATCGGCCGGGTGTTCCACGAGCTCGGACTGGTCGAGCAGTGGGGCAGCGGTGTTCAGCGCATGATCGCAACGTGCCGCGAAGCCGGTCTCGCTCCCCCGGTGTGGGAGGAGATTGGCCTGCGCTTGCGCGTGACCATCCACACCGTCGCGGCCAGGCGCGGCGACGGCGCCCCAGTCGTTGCCGTGGGGGACCTCGGCGCCGCGACCGGATACGCCCTCGACGCCACGGACCAGTCGATCCTCGCCTTGTTGAAAGACGGCGGCGAGTACGGCTCCGCCCAGGTTGCCAAGGCGGTTGGACTCACCCCGCGCACGACTCGGACCCGTCTCGCCAGGCTGGTGTCGCGCGGGCTCGTGCGCGAGGTGGGAACCGGGCCGCACGATCCCAAGAGACGCTACATCGCCAGCCGCGCGCTCCTTGGCGGCGGCTGACCTTGGAGAGCTACGCCAGGGCGCTGCGGGCGGCGGCGGCGATGCCGGCGGCGTCCAGGCCCTGCTCGGCGAGCAGCTCGGCGCCCTTGCCGGAGTGCGGCGCGCGCCGCACCGCCTGCACATGCACCGCGGCGCCGGCGCCGCTGACTGCCGCCGCGACCGCTTCGCCGAGGCCGCCCTCGGGGTAGTGGTCCTCGGCGGTAACGATGGCCTCGGTGTCGGACGCGGCCTGCCGCAGGGTGGCCTCGTCGAGCGGCTTGATCGAGTAGCAGTCGATCACCCGCGCGGCGATGCCCTCTCCGGCCAGCAGGTCGGCCGCGGCCAGCGCCTCGTGCAGGGTGACGCCGGCCCCGACCAGGGTCACCCGGTCGGCCAGCGAGCTGCGCAGCACCTTGCTGCCGCCGAGCGCGAACTCCTGGTCGTTGCCGTAGATTACCGCCACGTCGGGCCGCGCCGTGCGCACGTAGGAGACGCCGTCGTAGTTGGCGGCCAGGCAGGTCAGCTTCTCCGCCGCCACGCCGTCGGCCGGGCACAGCACGGCGCTGCCGAGCACCGCGCGCAGCATCGACACGTCCTCCAGGCCCATCTGCGAGGCGCCGTCCTCGCCGATGGAGACGCCGGTGTGCGACCCGGCCAGCTTCAGGTTGGCGTGCGAGTGGGCGGCCATGCGCACCTGGTCGTAGGCGCGTGACAGAAAGGCGGCGAAGGTGGCGGCGCAGGCGCGCTTGCCGCGCGCCTGCAGGCCGGTGGCGATGCCGATCATGTTCTGCTCGGCGATGTAGCACTCCACGCTGCGCTCCGGAAAGGCGGCGAAGAAGGCATCGGTAAAGGTGGAGTTCTTGACGTCGGCGTCGAGCACGAACATGTCCGGATCGGCGGCGCCGAGCTTGGCGAGCGCGGCCCCGTACGCCTTGCGGGTCGCGATCTTGTCGCCCTGCTCGTAGCTGGTGGTGACCGTGAACGGGCCCGGCACCGGAGGCGCGGGAGCGGCGGCCGGGGCGGCCGGGGCGGCCGGGGCGGAGTCGCCGGCGGCGGCCTGATCCGGATTGGCGGCAGCCAGCTTCGGCGTGCCGGCGGCCGCGATGCGCGCCTGCACCTCGGCGAGCGCCGCCACGTGCTGATCCTCCGGCACCGCCTTGCCGTGCATCGCCTCGTGGTCCTCCAGGAAGCTCACCCCCTTGCCCTTGACGGTGCGCGCCACGATGAAGCTCGGGCGGTCCGCGGCGCGGGCGGCGGCCAGGGCGGCCTGCAGCGCCGCCACGTCGTGGCCGTCGCACTCGTGCACGTGCCAGCCGAACGCCGCCGCCTTGGCGGCATATCCGGCGCCGTCCCAGCCGAACAGCGTCGGGTCGCTCTGCCCGAGCCGGTTCATGTCCAGGATCGCGCACAGGTTGTTCACGCCGAGGTGGGGCGCCAGGTTCATCGCCTCCCAGACCGAGCCCTCCGCCATCTCGCCGTCGCCGAGCAGCGCGTACACGCGCTGGCCGCCGCCGTCGTGGTTGATCGCCAGCGCCATGCCGATGGCGGCCGCCAGACCCTGGCCCAGCGAGCCGGTGGCGACGCGCACTCCCGGCGCGCGCCCCGGTATGGGATGGCCCTCGAGCCGGCTGTCGAAGTTGCGCAGCTCCTGCAGCTCGGCCACCGGGATCGTTCCCGCCTCCGCCCAAGCGGCATACAGCACCGGGGCGGCGTGACCCTTGGAGAGCACGAATTCGTCGTTGGCGAGCGCATCGGGATCGCGCGGGTCGTAGCGCATCTCGTCGAAGAACAGCACGCTCATGATTTCCGCGGCGGACATGCAGGTGGTGGGATGCCCGGAGGCGGACGCGGAGGTCATGTTGATGGAGTGGATGCGCAGCATCTCGGCTCGGTGTTGCAGGGCGGCGGTGTCGGTACCCATGTTCGGCTCCTTGGAATGCAGGTGGTAGCGGCGCGCTTCCCGGTGCACAATGCACGCTCGCGATGGCAGGGCGCCCCCGGCACAGTATCGGGGCGCACCGTGCGCCGCAATGGGGGGTGACCGATGGAGTATCGGCGGCTGGGACGCACCGGCCTCGAGGTGAGCGTGATGGCGCTCGGCTGCGGCGGGCCGAGCCGGCTGGGGCTGAGCACCGGGCGCACCACCGGGCAGTCCGCGGCCGTGGTGCGGGCGGCGCTCGACGCCGGGGTGAACTTCATCGACACCGCCACCGCCTACCGGACCGAGCCGCTGGTGGCCGCCGGGCTGCGCGGCCGGCGGCGCGAGCAGGTGGTGCTGTCGAGCAAGCGCGGCCTCAGGGCCGACGGCGGCGGCGACCGGCTGCTGACCGGCGCCGAGCTGGAAACCGCGGTGGAGGCCAGCCTGCGCCGCCTGGAGACCGACTACATCGACGTTTATCATTTGCACGGCGTCAGCGACGAGCAATACGCGCACGCCCGGAGGGAGTTGGTGCCCGCGCTGCTGCGCCTGCGAGAGGCGGGCAAGGTGCGCTTCCTCGGCATCACCGAACGGTTCGGCAACGACACCGAACACCGCATGCTGCGCGCCGCCCTCGACGACGGCTGTTTCGACGTGGTCATGGTGGGCTTCAACATGCTCAACCACACCGCCCGCGACAGCGTGCTGCGCGTGGCCGCCGAACGCGACGTCGGGACCATGATCATGTTCGCCGTACGCCGCGCGTTCAGCCGCCCCGAGCGCCTGCGCGAGTTGCTCGCCGAACTGGCCGAGCGCGGCGAAGTGGACCGGGAACTCGCCGCGGCGCCGGATCCATTCGGCTTCCTCGCCGCCGAGACCGGGGATCTCGCCGACGCCGCCTACCGCTACTGCATCGACCAGCCCGGCGTCAGCACCGTGCTGTCCGGCACCGGCAACGCCGGCCACCTGCGC
This sequence comes from Spirochaetaceae bacterium, assembly GCA_028821475.1. Lineage (GTDB taxonomy): Bacteria > Spirochaetota > Spirochaetia > SZUA-6 > Bin103 > Bin103. Next base: position 4,954 of record JAPPGB010000005.1, on the reverse strand, counting down.
GCCAACGTAGCCTCGTTCGCCCGCGGCCCGCTGTCGGCCGCCGCCAGCACGCAAATCGACCGCCTGTTCGCCCGCGTCACCTCGGTCAGCGGCAGCTAACCCGTCGGGCGGCCCGGGGTGCGCGGGCACGCGGACCTACCAGGTTACGTAGTGCGGTGATGGACCGAGGCGCTGCAGGTGATGCGGCAGCAACTCGTTCGGGAGCCCGTGCACGCGTGCAACGGCCAACTTCGAGCACACGATGCTGTTCGGATACCTCCGCGCCTGCTTCAAATCCGCAGAGCGGATCTGCGCCGTCCACTTCACCTCGACCGGCTGGAACCCCTCACCCGCGACGAACGCTACGTCGACCTCGCCGTCGCCCTTGATGTAGAACGTCGGGTGCAGGCGATGATGGTGCGCCGCGACGCACGCTTCCGCCATCTTGCCCGCCCATTCGGGATCGGCGAGAGCCGGCTTCACCTGACTGGTGAACGGGTCTGCCACCGGGTCGAGCCAGCTCCGCACCGCGTGCAGGATGAACGGATCGCTGAACGCCACCTTGCGCGCCTTCTTCGGCGCCGCGGCGAGCCGGTCTTCGCGCAGCGCGTGCTGCACGACCAGCACGTCCATGCGCGCCAGCAGACCGAGGTAGTCGGCGACCGTCGCCGGATGGTCGATCGAGAGATCGCGCGCCAGGGCATTCCAGGTCACCTGGCTGCCGTACCGGCGCACGACCGCGCCGAGGACCTCCTCGAGATAGACCTCCTGCTTGCCGCGCTTGAGCATGTCGCCGCGAATCCAGTCGGCGTAGACCGCGAATGTGGACGGCTGAATGCGGCCCTCGGCCGCCACGTCGTTGATCGCGGTCAGAAAACCGCCGTGCAGCAGGTAGCTCTCGAACGCGCGCGTCAGCGCGTCAGCGCTGTCCGGGCCCGGCTCCTGTCCCGCCTCGTGGCGGAGAGGGGCGGTGTGGGCAGCTCCGGCCACCTCGACAAACTCGGCGAACGACAGCGGATAGAGGTGGAAGTCGACCCGCGCAGCCCGTCCTCGGCGGCCCGGAAGAAGGGTGCGGGCCTCGCGGATGACGACCGAGTCGGAGCCGGTCAGGATCACGATCACGTTCTCCAGCATGCCGGCATCGGCGAGATACTTGACGCCGCGATCCCAGCCGCGGATGTAGGTCACTTCATCGACCAGCAGGTACGCGGGCCGGGGATCCGACCGGCCCAGGCCGGTCCTTGTGAGCAGCGCCACGAGGGCATGATGGTCGTCGATCAGTTCCCCGGTCAGGTAGAGGATCCGTTCGGGCGATACTCCCCGATCCAGCAGATCGGCCATCCATTGCTTGAGGACGGTCGACTTGCCGACCCTCCGGCCGCCGGTAATCGAGTAGATCCCCGGCTCCTCCACCGGCAGCTTGGCGAGCATCGGATAGCGGTATGCAATCGGAACACGGCGGAGCTCACGGAGCTGCGGGTCGAGCGTCGCAAACCGGCTCGGATCTTCCCGATGAGTATTGTGCGGCGCAAAGCGCGGATCGACCGTCACCTCATTTATTCAATCATTATTGTCCAAACTTGTGCAATGCTTATTGACTATCCCTGATCCTCGCCCAACGCGGCGCTGGATTTGGGAAATGCGCGACGGGAGTTGACGGCCATCTGCCTGTTGATACACTACCTGTACGATCAAACTGACTGACGACACCAAAGGAAGCTGCAACAGTAGCCCACGGAGGTTTGTGGCAATGTTCAGGATCGTATCGGTCCTTGTTGTGCTGACGGCAATTGCGGCGGCGTGCGAACTGACGCCGGCAGAGCCGACAGAGCCGGCGCCCAAGGCGCAGGATCAGCGGAAGGCGCCGGACCAGGCTGCAGAGCCGACCCCCAGGACGGGGGATCCCGCGCCGGCTCCGACAGTCACTCTTTCCCACCAGGATGTCGTGGTACCGGAAGGGAGCGCTGTCGGGTACACGGTGAAGTTGGACGCTCAGCCGTCCGGCGCGGTGACGGTGACCGCGACCGTGAGCGGAAGTGAGGACGTGGCCGTAAGCCCCGAGAGCCTGGAGTTCACCGCGGCGAACTGGGCGACCGAGCAGACCTTGTCGGTGTCTGCCGTGCACGACGAGGACGGCGAGTACGATTCGGCCACGATCTCTCTCGCAGCTACCGGCGGCGGGTACGATGCCGTCACGATCCGCAGTGTGGGCGTGACCGTCAACGACGATGAGCACGCGGGTTCTGTCCCGCCGCCTTCCTCTGCGACGCCGCCTCAATCTGCAACGCCCCCTGCGTCGCCGAGGCGGTACACGCACCCCGTGCACGTGGAGTTTGATCCGGCAAACTCCATCCGGGAGGGCGAGCAATCCCATGCGACGTTCCGCATCGAGATCGGTTGGACTATCGGGAACCGCGAAGAGGGGACCGCCGTATCGTATCGAACGGTAGACGGGACGGCACGAGCAGGCACCGACTACACCGCCACGAGCGGCCGGGTAACCTTTGCCCTCGGGGAGGTAAAGAAGACCCTGTCCGTGGCGATCCTGGACGATACCGAGTACGAGGAATACGAAGAGTTCTCCGTGCACCTGCACAGCGGCGTAGGTGTCAGCTACGACAATACGGATTACCGACACACGATGTCGATCACGGACAACGACGCCCCTCCCTCCGCTACAACTCCCCACGCGGACGGGTATTTCGATCCCCAGGTAGCCGTGAATGCGCAGTACTTCGCGGTGTGCGAGTACAATCCGCGCACTGACAGGATGCACCCCTTCGAGTATGTGGAGTTTCAATTCAGCAAGCACGCGCAAGCAGATGATAAGCCGTTCAACCCCGCGCTGAAGACGACAATCGCCTTCACCACCGGCAGGTGGTTTCAGCATGATGCGAACGGTGACAACGACTATGACGATCCGGGCGACTTCGATCGATTCATATGGGGGTCGATGCGACACCCGGATGACGTACAGGTCCGTGGCCGCCCTGGTTTTTGCACCATGACCGGTACTACCTCGCCGCTGTACGAGTGCAGAAACGGGGGTGGGTATGATGGCTCGACCGGCACCGGATCAAACGAATCCATGGCGGTTCTGGTGGTGAAGGATCCTCCGGCGCAGGGCAAGATGGGCGTCCGTCTACGTGCGCACGCGCACTACCTGATCGGGAGCCCTGCGGAAGCGTTGGTACCGGCGCACGTCGGCGTTGCCGCGAACAGCGGGACGCAAAAGGGCCCTCACGGTTGTGTGAGGGACAACCCACCGGGCGATGATTAGACCCCCGGCCGATCGACCGGCAGCTTGGCGAACTCAGCTCGGCTCGCCCGGCGGCGGCGGTGCAAGCCGTGCGCGGGTCAGAAGAGTTGCGGTGGGCCGACCGTGGTGCGCAGCAGCGGGCGGCCCTCCCAGGGGATCGACACCACCACCAGGACCGTGGCGATGACGATGAACACCAGCGCTCGCACCCGCCGGCCCTGAGCGCCGGCGGCCTTGCGGGCGCGGATCCATCCCATGTGCAGGGCGCCGATGGCCAGCAGATTGAGCACCGGATGCTCGACCAGGAACTGGCGTAGCTGTGCATCGCCCATCGCTTCGCCGAAGTTGGCGAACCCGAACTGCACTATGGGACTCAGGAAGTACAGCACCAGCCCGAGCAGGAACTGCAGATCCCAGACGCGGATCAGCCACCGTCCGACCGCCTCGTCGCCGTCGTCCCACGCCCGCGAGCTTGGCAGTCCGGCCACGTAGCGCAGCACCGCAAGGAGCACCAGGAGCAGCACCGCGTAGCGCAGGTAGGAGTGGACGGTCAGGATCGCACTGTACATCACCTTTCCAATATCGCGGGCAAGGCCGCAATCGCCAACACTCCCGGTGCGGTTGCGCCGCGCCCGGTCACACTTCCCGGCACGGGGCGTCCACCACCAGCACGCGCAGGCCGGGGCCGTCGAGGGCGGCCGGCAGCGCGGCCGGCAGATCCTCCAGATCGGCCTGCGCGGCATGGCTGGCGCCGCAGGCGCGGGCGAGCGCAACCATGTCCAGCCGGGGCGCGGGCGAGCCGAGCGCCGTGCGCCCGCTGCCGGGATGCGGCTGCCGGCCGGTGGTAACCGCACCGGCGTTGTCCACCACGATCACGGCCAGGTCGGCGCCCTGCGCGTACGCGTTGCACAAGGCGGGTAGGGCGGCGTCGAAGAACGCCGAGTCGCCGAACAGCGCCACCGCGTCCTGGCCGGCGTGCTGCAGGCCGTGCGCCACCGCCACCGCCGAGCCGATCGCGTACTTGGCGCCCAGCCGCCGCGCCTCGGTGACCAGGCACCCCGGGTCGGCCACCAACCAGGCGTCCCGGCCGCGGTTCGCCAGCCACGCCTGCACGGCATCGATGAGCCGGTCGGACGGGCAGCCCGCGCAGTGGTTGCGCCGAGGCGGCCGCTCAGCGGCCTCGCCGGCCTCGGTATACCTTGCCGCCTGCTCCCCCGACACAAGGTGCGGGACGAAGCGCGCCAGCGCAGCGACGATCTGCCACCGGTACAGCTCGCCGCAGCGCGCCACGTCGCCGGTCAGCTTGCCGCGGATGCGCACCGCCAGCCGCTCGGCGTGCGCCAGGGCGGCGATGCGCTGCTCCAGGTAGGGCTCGTTCTCCTCCACCACCAGCACCTCGTCGTGCGCCGCCAGGAAGGTGCGCAGCGGCGCCGCCGGCAGCGGATAGATGCCGCCCAGGGCCAGCCGTCCCACCCCGTCGCCGGCCGCCCCCGCTCCGGCGCCGATCACGTCGTTCAGCTTGCTGGTGCAGAAACCCGCGCTCACAATGCCGAGCCGCGCGCCCGACCGGCCTCCGCACTCCGCCGCCGCGTCCTCGTCTGCCGCCGGTTCCGCTGCACCGGCCGTCCCGTCGGCCCGTGGGAGTGGTGCCGCGTTGCCGCCACGCACCGGTCCCCGCGTGGTCGCGGCGCTCCCCGTCGCCGCGGCGGGTGGCGG
>JAPPGB010000004.1 GCA_028821475.1 Spirochaetaceae bacterium | reverse complement strand
CGGAAGGGCAGACTTACGGCGGGCTGGCGGAGGGTGGTCTCGATGTCCCCGCCGGTCGTCTCAACTGCTATTTCACCGGCGGCGTCGTGGAGGAGCTGCAAGCCGGGCTGGTCGGCCGCTGCGGTGTAGAGCCGAGTGCCATTGGTGAACAGCACCCCCGACCCATCCGACAGCCACTGGAGAGCAAGGGTATGGACCTCCTTGTCCGCTTCATGCAGGCCCGTCGGCTCCTGCAGCCATTCACGATTGAGGCCGGGGCATTGTGGGTAATACACCGGTTCCCGCGAAATGGAGTCAGGCACACGATCGATGTCGGGAAACGTCTCGTTCCCACAGCCCGCCATGCTTAGCGCGACTGCAAGCGTCAACGAAGCGAGCGTCGCCCACCACCGACCTGCGCGAGTACTGAGTTCGAGCATCGTGAGCACTACCGCGACTGGTACAACGCACGCATCGCCAACACGTCGAGAGGGTGAGGCGAACAGTTGAAATCAGTGATCCCTGCCGTCATGACGGTGTCTCTAAACGCCGGGTGCGCCGAGTAGTCCCCATGCTGACTGCGAATGCCAAGCGCGTGGCCGACCTCGTGAACCAATACGCCATAAACGCTGAATTTAGATACGGCAGGACACTTATTGAACGAGATATCACCAGGATCCACATTCGCGTCACCACCAGGGAGGGCCAGAGGATCGTGCTCGACCTTGGTTCTTCGCAGGAAGATGTCGGTTGTATATCCCTCAAATCCCACGCGCTTTGTCGGAATCGCGCACGCGATGGTCGATTGGTTCTTTGAACCATAACCTCCCCAGCAGTCGCGAAGGCCGAAACCCAAACTGTCGGCAAACTCTGAGAATGCAAATTCGCGTCGTCTATCGTAGTCTGAAACTCTCGAAAGGTCAGCCCCCCAATCGATGTCGTCTAACATGATGATTTCATTGAGGCGGCTGTCGTCGATCTGATTTGGTCGTATGTCGGTCCACCGAAGGCGACTAAGGATTGCAACCACGGCATTTCGGAAACTGGTATCAGGGAGGCCTGTACGGGAACGGACTTCTTCCAGGACTTCGTCGACTACGTTCGAATAGTCGGTGCAATCTTCACTGTTATACGTCATGGTCACGACGCCGCCAGTGGCGAGTTCCCATTGCTCGAAGGCATGTTGGATAAAGGCCGACCAGTCTCCCTGCTTGCCTACGGGAAACGTGTCTTTACAGATCCGATACTCGTACGTCGTGCTGGGCAGAGGAAAGCGAAGCGGCATCCCCGCAACCCATTGCGGCGCGCTCGATTCGGAAGACGCTGCCGGAGATGACGACGGCCAGACATAAGAATAACGTGCGGCAAAGACGTCGGTATCGTACGAAGTACTGGATCCCTCTCGATAGATCAACTGAATGGCGTAGACTTGACGAGGCACCAGCCCAGTCAATGTCAACGGACTTGCCACGTTTCTTCTTGGAGAGTGAACAGAAACAAGATCCTCCGGCTGCCAATCAAGTTGTGCATGGTTGCCAGAAGCCGGACGATATCGCAAGTCATACGCACCGGCAGAATAGTTATTGTTGTTCAGGATATCCTTTACTGAAGTCCATCTGAGTTCAGCAGAATTCGAACCTGTGCTGTTGCCGTTAGCCACCGTAATTGGCGTATCGATAATGGTTATCGTCTCACTGCTACGAGTCATGTTTCCGTCACTTGCTTCAACTTGAAGCTGAAATGCTCGGGAATGGTGAAAACCTCGCGTCGGATTGGCGACAATAATTCTGTCCAAATAGATGACGTAACAGGGATTGGTCGTTCGATAGGTTGCGCTATTGCCGGCTGTTCTCGAAACTTCACTAATACGGACGTCGTAGTGCGATGCCGCGTTGGTACCGATCCAAGTCAATAGAGCACGCTGCTGAGACTGAGGAATTACGTCTAGATCACGGGGTGCAGCTAGGGCTCCCGGTACCAGGGAACCACAACTAGAAACGCTTGTGGGTCCTGGTTCGGGACCTGGCTCAACGATCGGAGCTTCAACCTGCGGTGTCCCCGTCACGATCTCCGACCAATCCCCGTCCCCCGTCGTGTTCGTCGCGCGCACCCGCACTTGGTAGCGCGTGCCGTTCTCGAGCTCGCTGATGGTCGTGGACGTGCGGCCGCGCACCTCCGTCTCGGTCCACGCCCCGGTCGTGCCCGCCCGATACCCCACGTCGTAATGCGTCGGCGTGCCGCCGTCCGTCGGCGCCTCCCAGTCCACCTGTAGCGCCGCGTTGCGCGCACTCACCACCGGCCGGGCTACTTGGCCCGGTCGCTGCGACGTCACCTTGAGCTCCCGGCGGTCGTACAGCACCGAGCCGTCCTGCGATTCCAGCCGCACCACCGCGTCGCCCCCCGGCGCGCAGCCGTCGATGCCGCCGGCGGGCGAGATCGAGGACTCGATGCGCACGCTTCCGCTCGGCGGCGCCGTCGCCGCGCCGTGAGCCGGACGCCAGGCGCCCCCGATCGCGGACGGCGCGCGCCGGGTTGGCGCTGCCCGCGCCGCTCCGCTATGCTGATGCCGGCCCGTGAGGAGGTGGCGCGATGAGCAGTTCGATGGCCGCTCCGGTCGTGGTCGAGTACCCCGACTCGGACGGCAAGCCGGTGGCGGAAAGCGACTTTCAACTCAACTACCTGGTCTACGCACGGGAAGGTTTGCGCGTCCATTTCCGTGATCGCCGCAAACGCAACGACGTGTACGTCGCCGGCAGCCTGCTGATCTACTACGAAGAGGGCAACCCGCGAGCGTCCGTGGCGCCGGACGTGTTCGTGGTGCTCGGAGTGCCGAACCACGACCGGCGGATCTACCAAGTGTGGCACGAGGGCAGGGTGCCGGACTTCGTGCTGGAGATCACCTCGCGCAGCACGTGGGCGGAGGATCAGGGGTCCAAGCGGGAGCTGTATCGGCGGTTGGGCGTGGCGGAGTACTGGCAATACGATCCGACCGGGGACTACTTGGAGCCGGTGTTGCGGGGGCAGAGGCTGACCGGCGGAGCGTACGTGCCGATGGCGCCGCGCCGGACGGCGGGCCGGTTGCCGGCGCTGGCGAGCGGCGTCCTGGGGCTGGAGCTGCACGTCACGAAGGACGGCCTGCGTTTCCACGACCCGGTAACCGGGGAGTACCTGCCATCGCATGCCGAAGCGGAGGCGCGAGCGGCGGCGGAAGCACAAGCGCGCACCGCGGCGGAAGCGCGGGCCGCGGCGGAAGCACAAGCGCGGGCGGCGGCGGAGACGCGGATCGCGGCGGAAGCACAAGCGCGGGCGGCGGCGGAAGCTCTGGCCGAGGCGGAAGCACAAGCGCGGGCGGCGGCCGAAGCGCGCGTCGCGGAGTTGGAGGCCAGGCTGCGGCACCACGGGTGACCCGAACGTCGTGCCGGCGCCCCGCGTTCGACGGCGTGCGCGGCGGATGCGCGGCGGTTGTTGCAATCGCCGTGTTTATTTCCTATATATTACCGGGGCAGCGGATGCACCGCGCGAATGGCACGCGTGCGACAACCGCCGAGCCGTCGATCACCTGACGTGAAACTTCGTGATTAGCAGGTATCAGCGACAGACCGTACCAGCCGCGGCGCGCATGCCGTCCGGAGCCGGCGTGCTGCCGTCATGCCGCCGGCGCAGAGAGGAGTGAATGGCAACCATCGAGCTCAAACGGGGATACGACATTCCTCTTGAGGGGGTCGCCGCCGCCGCGGTCGCGGACGCACCGGCGCCGACCACCGTGGCCATCAAACCGAGGGACTTCCACGGCCTGATCGCGCGGCTCGACATCGAAGAGGGCGATCAGGTCAAGGTCGGCACGCCGCTGTTCCACGACAAGACATTTACCGACGTGCTGTTCACCTCGCCGGTGAGCGGCATGGTGGTCAACGTCAACCGCGGCGCCCGCCGCGCCATCGAGGAAGTGATCGTCCGCCTCGACGGCGGCCGCGGCGCCGACACCTTCGAGGTGCCGGGGCCGTCCGCCGGCCGCGACGCCGTGCTCGCCGCGCTGCTGCGTTCGGGCCTGTTTCCGTTTCTCGTGCAGCGCCCGCTGGCGCGGCTGGCCGACCCCACCGCCACGCCGCGCGACATCTTCGTTGCCGTGCACGACACCGCTCCCCTGGCGGCGCGCCCGGACATGCTGCTGGCCGGCCGCGAGGACCACTTCGCCGCCGGCATCGCCGCGCTGGCCGCGCTGACCCCCGGTACCGTGCACGTCTGCATCGGCCCCGACACGCCGCCGCTGCCCGACCTGTCGGCGATCGGCAACGTGCAGGTGAACACCTTCGTGGGGCCGCACCCATCCGGCAACGCCGGCGTTCACATTCACCACCTGGCGCCGATCAGCGGACGCGGAGACGTGGTGTGGACCTGCTGCCTGAAGGGCGTGCTGATGATCGGCGCCCTGTTCGCGACCGGCGCCATCGATCCGACCGTGACCGTGGCGGTGGCCGGTTCGGCGGTCCCCGATCCGTGCTACCTGCGCACCGTGCACGGTGCCCAGGTCGACGTTCTCGGCGGCGATCTGGCCGACGACCAGGTGCGCTTCATCTCCGGCAACCCGCTCACCGGGCGCCAGATCACTCCGGCCGGCTACCTGGGTTTCTTCGACAGTTCGCTCACCGTGCTGCCGGAGGTGGTGGAGCCGGAGCTGCTCGGCTGGGTGCTGCCGGGGTTCACGGCCGGCAGCCGCTCGCGCACCTTTCTGTCGACCTGGCTGGCGCGGTCGCGCCCGGTGCGCAAGCACACCGGCCTGCACGGCGGCGAGCGCGCGTTCATCGCCACCGGCATCTACCGCGAGGTGCTGCCGATCGACGTGCACCCGGAGTTCCTGATGAAGAGCATCATGGCCGAGGACATCCCGGAGATGGAGGGCCTCGGCATCCACGAGATCGCGGAGGAAGATGTCGCGCTGTGCGAGTACATCTGCCCGTCCAAGATCGAGTGGCAGCAGATTACCCGGCGCGGGCTCGACTTCATCGAGCGCGAAACGTAGACGGCGGATTTCCCGGAGCCGGAGGAGCAGGATAGACGTGCAGCAGTTGCTGAAAGGGTTGTTGGAGCGGGTCGAACCGCTGTTCGAACAGGGCGGCAAGCTGGAGAAGCTGTACCCGGCGTACGACGCGTTCGCGACCCTGGCGTTCGTGCTGCCCAACCGCACCCACGCCGGCGCCCACATCCGCGACGACTTCGACTCCAAGCGGATGATGGTGACGGTGATCTTCGCCCTCATCCCGTGCACGCTGGTGGGCATCTTCAACATCGGCTACCAGCGCCTGCTTGCGGAGTGCGGCGTCTCCGGCGCCGACGTGTGCGCCATGGGGGTCAGCTTCACGTTCGTGCAGGCGGTGGTGCAGGGGCTGATCCGCTTCCTGCCGATCCTGATCGTCACCTACGCCGTCGGGCTGGGCTGGGAGTTCCTGTTCGCGGTGATTCGCCGCCACGAGGTGAGCGAGGGGTTCCTGGTGTCCGGGTTCCTGGTAGCGCTGATCGTGCCGCCGAGCATCCCGCTGTGGCAGCTCGCGGTGGCCACCACGTTCGGGGTGATCATCGGCAAGGAGATCTTCGGCGGCACCGGCATGAACATCTTCAACCCGGCGCTGGTGGTGCGCGCGTTCCTGTTCTTCGCCTACCCGGCGCAGATCTCCGGCGACCGCGTGTGGGTGGCCCTGGACGGCTACGCGGCGGCGTCGCCGCTGGCGGTGGTCGCCGAGGGTGCGGAGGCGCCGATCGTCGACGTGCTCGCCGCGCAGGGCGTGACCTGGCTGAACTCGTTCATCGGGCTGATCCCCGGCAGCATCGGAGAGACCTCGACGCTGGCGATCCTGCTCGGCATCGGACTGCTGCTGATTACCGGGGTCGGCAGTTGGCGCATCATGGCCTCGATGCTGGCCGGCGGCGTGCTGATGGCCGCCATCCTGAATCTCGCCGCCCCCCACCCGGGCCACTTCCTGGCGCTTCCGATACACTATCACCTGACGCTGGGCGGGTTCGCGTTCGGTCTCGCCTACATGGCCACCGACCCGGTATCCGCGGCCGCCACCGACACCGGCAAGCTGATCTACGGGTTCCTGTGCGGCGTGCTGTCGATCCTGGTGCGAATACTGAACCCGGCGTTCCCGGAAGGGGTGATGCTCGCTATCCTGTTCATGAACATGTTTGCACCGCTGATCGACCATTTCGTGGTGCGCTCCAACGTCAAGAAACGGCTGGCGCGCGCCGCGGTGCCGGCCGCGGCCAACGCACGGGTTACGGAGTAACGAACGGTGAACCGCAGCAAACTCTATTCGGTGGTGTTCGTCCTGATCATCACGGTGTTCTGGGGCTTCGTGCTGTCCTTCGCCGCGACCTCGCTGCGCGAGCCGCAGCAGGCCAACGAGAAGCTGAACATGCGCACCAACATCCTGCTGGCGGTCGGCCTGGTCGACCGCGACAACGATCTCGGCGCGGACGAGTTGAACAGCATCTACGACGAATCGGTGCAGAGCTTCCTGGTCGATCACGAGGGCAAGGTGATCGAGGGAAGTACCGCCGAGGGGGTCGACCTGGAGGAGGAGCTGGAGAACCCCGATCCGGGCGCCTGGCGGCTGCCGGTGTTCGTGGTCACCGAGGGCGGGCGTGCGAGCGTGTACGCCATACCGGTGTTCGGCAAGGGGCTGTGGTCGACCCTGTACGGCTACCTGGCCTTGTCCGACGACCTGGACACGGTGCAGGGCATCACGTTCTACAAGCACGGCGAGACCGCCGGCCTCGGCGCCGAGATCGAGCAGGCCTGGTTTCAGGACAACTTCGTCGGCAAGAAGATCTTCGACGGCAGCGAGTTGCGCTCCATCGAGGTGGTCAAGGGCAAGGTGGGTGACGTGTATTCCAACCCCGCCGACCACACCTACGCGGTGGACGGCATCAGCGGCGCGAGCATGACCGGGCGCGGCGTGACCGACTTGCTCGACGAAAAACTCAACATCTACGGACCCTACATCAGACGGGTACGAGCCGAGACGGCTCAGGGGAGGTAAGGAATGGCAGACCCGAAAGTACTCCCGGTAGCACCGGCCATCGAGCGCGAGCCGCTGTTCTCGCCGCAGAACCGGACGGTGCTCAAGGATCCGCTGTCGGACAACAATCCGATCACCATCCAGGTGCTCGGCATCTGCTCGGCGCTGGCGGTGACCACGCAGGTCAAGCCGTCGCTGGTCATGGGGGTCGCGGTGATCTTCGTGCTGGTGTTCTCCAACCTGATCATCTCGCTGATGCGCAACCTCATTCCCAACAACGTGCGCATCATTGTGCAGATGACCGTGGTGGCGTCGCTGGTGGTGGTGGTGGACCAGGTGCTGAAGGCGTACGCCTACGACGTGTCGCGGCAGCTCTCGGTGTTCGTGGCCCTGATCATCACCAACTGCATCATCATGGGCCGCCTGGAGGCGTTCGCGATGACCAACAAGCCGTGGCCGAGCGTGCTGGACGCCCTCGGCAACGGCCTCGGCTACGCGCTGGTGATCCTGGCCGTCGGCTTCTGCCGCGAACTGTTCGGCAGCGGCAAGATATTCGGGGTGCAGATCGTCCCGCACGCGCTGTACAACGCCGGCTACGTGGACAACGGGCTCATGGTGCTGGCACCGGGGGCGTTCATCCTGATGGGCCTGTTGATCTGGGCGCAGCGCCGCATGAGCGGCTACGCCGAGGAGGCTTAGGCGATGGAACTGGTAAACCTGGCGCTCAAGGCGATCTTCGTCGAGAATATCCTGCTCGCCTTCTTCCTGGGAATGTGCTCGTTCCTGGCGGTGTCCAAGCAGGTCAAGACCGCCATCGGCCTCGGCTTCGCGGTGATCTTCGTGCTCGGCATCACCGTGCCGATCAACTGGGCGGTGCACGAGTTCCTGCTCAAGTCGGGTTCCCTGGCGTGGGTCAGCCCGGCGATGGCGGAAGTCGACCTGAGCTTTCTCAACTTCATCGCCTTCATCGCGGTGATCGCCGCCATGGTGCAGTTGGTGGAGATGGTGATCGAGAAGACCTCCACCGGCCTGTACCACGCGCTCGGCATCTACCTGCCGCTGATCACCGTGAACTGCTCGATTCTCGGCGGCTCGCTGTTCATGGTGGAGCGCAGCTACTCGTTCAGCGAGTCGGTGGTGTTCGGCCTGTCGTCCGGCTTCGGCTGGGCGCTGGCGATCATCGCGCTCGCTTCGATCCGGGAGAAGATCCGCTACTCCAACGTACCGCCGGCGTTGCGCGGCCTCGGCATCACCATGCTGCTGACCGGCCTGATGTCGATCGGCTTCATGTCGTTCTCCGGCATCTCACTGTAGGGGGCAGACGAACCATGTTGCAGGTATTGGGAAGCATCATCGTGTTCCCGGCCGTCATCGGCCTGCTGACCGTAGTGCTGCTTGCCGCGGAGGCGCGCCTGCGCCCGCAGCGCAAGATCAAGATCACCATCAACGGCGACGAGTCCGGAGCCATCGAGACCGATGCCGGCGGCACGCTGCTCAACACGCTGTCGAGCAACGGCGTCATGCTGCCGTCGGCATGCGGCGGCGGCGGTACCTGCGGCGTGTGCCGCTGCCAGGTGTTGGACGGCGGCGGCGACATCCTGCCGACCGAGCAGCAGCACATCAACTTCCGCGACGCCAAGGAGAACTGGCGCCTGTCGTGCCAGGTCAAGGTGCGCGACGACATGCAGGTGCAAGTGCCGGACGAAGTGTTCTCGATCAACAAGTGGCAGTGCGAGGTGATCTCCAACGACAGCGTCGCCACCTTCATCCGCGAGTTCGTGCTGCGCATGCCGGAGGGCGAGGAGCTCAACCACCGCTCCGGCGGCTACATCCAGATCGAGGTGCCGCCCTACGAGATCGATTTCTCCAAGGACATCCAGATCGAGGACGAGTACCGCGGCGACTGGGAGCAGATGAACCTGTTTGCCCTGGATGCCAAGAACGCGGCGCCGATCCAGCGCGCCTACTCGATGGCCAACCATCCCGCCGAGGGCAACATCGTGATGCTCAACGTGCGCATCGCGACGCCGCCGCGCGGCATGGAGGTGCAGCCGGGCCTTGCCTCCTCCTACGTGTATGCCCGCAAGCCGGGCGACGTGGTGACCATCTCCGGTCCGTACGGCGAGTTCTTCATCCAGGAAACCGAGCGCGAGATGGTGTACATCGGCGGCGGTGCCGGCATGGCCCCGTTGCGTGCGCACATCTTCCACCTGTTCCATACGTTGAATACCGGCCGCAGGGTGTCCTACTGGTACGGCGCCCGCTCCAAGCGCGAGATCTTCTACGAGGACCACTTTCGCGCCATCGAGGAGAAATTCCCGAACTTCTCCTTCCACATCGCACTCTCGGAGCCGCTGCCGGAGGACAACTGGGACGGCCCGGTGGGCTTTATCCACCAGGTGGTGCTCGACGAGTACCTCGGCAAGCAGGAAGCGCCGGAGGACATCGAGTACTACCTGTGCGGGCCGCCGCTGATGCTGACGGCGGTGCAGAAGATGCTGTACGACCTCGGCGTTGAACCCGAGATGATCCGCTACGACGAGTTCTAGCAGTACGTGGCGGGAAACTCCGACTGCATACGAGCGCTGCTTGCGGGGCGGCGCCGGGTGCCACCACGGGCTATCGGGTCTGGCTGATCTCTCCAGCACCGTCGACGTGGCGCCGCCCGCCGACCGCACGTTGACGCGGATCTACGAGCCGATCGCGGCTGAGCTGAGGCTGGTCGAGGCGGGCTTGGCCCGGCAGATCCAGGCTCTCGCGGAGAACCACGAGAAGCTGATCGAACGGCACGCCTACCTCAAGGACGTGGTCGCCTCGCTGAGCGCCATGCGCGGCAAGCTGCTGCGCCCGGCGCTGGTGCTGTTCAGCGGTCGTGCCGTGCAGGCGGGGAGCGCGGTCGGCGCGCGGTACGATGCACCGCTCATCGCGATGGCCGTGGCCGCGGAACTGGTGCACGCCGCCTCGCTCATTCACGACGACATCATCGACCATTCCCTGATGCGCCGCGCGCACGCCGCGCTGTACCGCGAGTTCGGTACCAGCATCGCGGTCCTGGTCGGCGACGTACTGTACGCCCAGTTCTTCAGCCTGCTCGCGGAGTTGCCGCTTGCGGCCGGTCAGCGGCTGCGGCTGGTACAGTTGTTTTGCGCGGTTACCAAGACCATGAGCCAGGGCGAAATCTTCCAGCACGGTATCAAGCGCTACGGCCTGGCGATCACGGTCGACGACTACCTGGCGATCATCCGTAGCAAGACCGCGGCGCTGATGTCCGCGTGCTGCGCGGCAGGCGCGCTGGTTGCCGGTGGCTCGGAGCAGCAGATCACGGCCGCCGAGGAGTTCGGTCTGCAGTTCGGTCTGGCCTTCCAGCTCATGGACGACCAGATGGACCAGGACGCACTTGCAGCCGATCTGGCGCCTGGGCGCCAAGCGCGCGAGCACGCCGTGTCGGCGCGCACCGCGCTGGCGGGGCTGTCGCCGGGGCCGGCGTGCGCCGCCCTCGACCAACTGACCGGCTTCGTCCTCGCCCAGCGATAGCGCCAGCCTCGTTACCGGCCGGCTTGCGCGGCGTCGAACACGGACGCTACGTCGGCCGCGAATCCTTCGAGCAGCGGAGAGACCGCCGACCCGTTCTTCAGCGCAGCAGTTCTTCGCCGCTGAAGAAGCAGCCGATCTCGACGGCGGCGTTGGCGTCGGAGTCGGAGCCGTGGCAGCAGTTGCGCTCGATCGACTCGGCGAAGCGCCGGCGGATGGTGCCAGGTGCTGCGTCCGCGGGATCGGTGGCACCCATCGCGTCCCGCCAGGCCGGGACCGCGCCGTCGCCCTCCAGGACCATCGCCACCGTGGTGCCGGAGGTCATGAACGCCACCAGCGACGCAAAGAACGGCCGCTCGCGGTGCACGGCATAGAACGCCTCCGCCTGGGCACGGTTCAGGTTCACGCTCTTGATGGCGACGATCGCGAGGCCGGCGGCGAGCGCGGCGTCGACGATCTTGCCGGTCAGGCGGCGGTCGAAAGCATCCGGTTTGATCAGGGCGAGGGTTCGTGTCAGGTTCGGCACGCCCGCAATATAGTGTGGCCGGCGACGCTCGATCAACTACCGATATGTAGTACGATGCGCGACCAACCGACAATTTGGTAGAGGTCAGAGGGCATTCGTGCCGGTAGAACACCGCCGATGCACCTGGCCCGGAAATTGCTATATTGATCGTGACGCGGCATAGGTACGCGTCCATCACGAGGAGGAACACACATGGCACTCAAGACGCCCGGCGATGTAATGAAGCTGATCGCGGACGAAGGCGTGGAGGTGATCGACATCCGCTTCATGGACTTTCCCGGTCTGTGGCAGCATTTTTCGATTCCGTCGCGCGAGCTTTCGGAGGATGACTTCGAGGCCGGACTGGGGTTTGACGGCTCCAGCATCCGCGGCTGGCAGACGATCAACGAGTCCGACATGCTGGTCAAGCCGGTGCCCGAGACCGGTTTCATCGATCCGTTCATGGCGCGCAAGACGCTGGTGATGATCGGCAACATCAACGACCCGATCACCGGCCAGGACTACACCCGCGATCCGCGCAACATCGCGCGCAAGGCGGAGGCGTACCTGCGTTCGTCGGGTCTCGGAGACACCGCCTACTTCGGTCCGGAGGCGGAGTTCTTCATTTTCGACGACGTCCGTTTCGACCAGAACGAGCACGAGGGGTACTACCACATCGACTCCGAGGAGGGCCGCTGGAACGCGGGGCGCGTGGAGAATCCCAACCTCGGCTACAAGCCGCGCTACAAGGAAGGCTACTTCCCGGTTCCGCCCACCGACAGCCAGCAGGACCTGCGCA
This sequence comes from Spirochaetaceae bacterium, assembly GCA_028821475.1. Lineage (GTDB taxonomy): Bacteria > Spirochaetota > Spirochaetia > SZUA-6 > Bin103 > Bin103. The sequence goes on along the minus strand of JAPPGB010000004.1, from coordinate 1,420 downwards.
GCGAGATGATGATGACGCTGGAGAGCATCGGCGTCCTGATCGAGGCGCAGCACCACGAGGTCGCTACCGCCGGCCAGGGCGAGATCGACATGCGCTTCGCACCGCTGGTGACCATGGCCGACAACATGCTCAAGTACAAGTACGTGGTGAAGAACACGGCGCGGCGCTACAACAAGACTGCCACCTTCATGCCCAAGCCGCTGTTCGAGGACAACGGCAGCGGCATGCACACGCACATGTCGTTCTGGAAGGATGGCAGCAACCTGTTCGCCGGCGACGGCTACGCCGGGCTGTCCGAGATGGCATTGCACGCCATCGGCGGTCTCCTGACGCACGCAGCCGCGCTCATCGCGTTCACCAACCCGACCACCAACAGCTTCAAGCGGCTGGTGCCGGGCTTCGAGGCGCCGGTGAACCTGGCGTACTCGCGGCGCAACCGCAGTGCGGCGATCCGGCTGCCGATGTACTCCACCTCGCCGAAGGCGAAGCGGATCGAGTTCCGCTGCCCGGATGCCTCCTCCAACCCCTACCTCGGGTTCTCCGCCATGCTGATGGCCGCCGTGGACGGCATCACCAACAAGATTCACCCCGGTGAGCCGCTCGACCGTGACCTGTACGACCTGCCGCCGGAGGAGCTTGCCAAGGTCAAGACCACGCCGGGCTCGCTGCGCGAAGCGCTCGACGCGCTGCGCGACGACCACGAGTTCCTGCTCAAGGGCGACGTGTTCACCGAGGACGTGCTGGAAACCTGGATCGACTACAAGATGGAGAACGAAGTGACTGCGATCGACCTGCGGCCCCATCCGTGGGAATTCGCCATGTACTACGACATCTGAGCGTTTCCTCCCCGGATCCGTTCCGGGAGTAAACCCGGTCCCCGGCTGCCCGAGCGCACCGGGGATTTTTTTTGGTGTGCGGGTGCGTGCATGGGTGCGGAGGTGTACACTGGAGGGGTCATGAAGCCGCGGCGTGAAGAGTTGGCGAAGCAGCTCCCGGGGGTGGAGGACACGCTCATCGATGCGCACCTCGCGCGTCTCGGCGACGACTACTTCGCGGAGTTCACGCTGCCGGAGGTGGTACGCCACCTGCGCCACCTCAGCCGCCTGAGCGGTGAACGGCCGGTGGTCGTGCTGGCCGAACCGGCCGCACCGCCGCGCGCCGCGGCCGACGACGGCGAGCAGGCGGCCGGCGGCGCCGGGCGCAGCGACGGCAGCGGGGATGAGCCGGTGGCGTGCACCATTCTGGCCGCCGACCATCCCGGCCTGTTTGCGCTGATGACCGGAGTGCTTGCCGCCGGCGGGTTTTCTATCGACTCCGGTGCGGCGCACACCTACGGGCGCGCCGCCAGCCCGGCTCCGTCCGCCCGCCTCGCCACCGGCGCCGCGCGCCATAAGAAGAGGTAGGGCAGGGGGGGGGTTGC
>JAPPGB010000003.1 GCA_028821475.1 Spirochaetaceae bacterium | reverse complement strand
GAGGCGTGGGGGGGGGGGGGGGGGGGGGGGGGGGGGGGGGGGGGGGGGGGGGGGGGCTTGTCCGGCGGCGGCGCCGCGAGGGGGAGGCGTGCGCCGGCCGGAGCCGGGCGCGTGTTCCTGGCGCTGCCGCTGCCGGCGGCGGCGCGCCGCGAACTGGCCGGCTTGGCACAGTCCGCACTCGCCGCCCATGCAGCCCACCTGCGCCTGGTCGCCCCGGTGGGTTACCATGCCACCGTGCACTTCTTCGGCCCCCTCGCAGCACACGATCTGAGCCGCGCGCACACGCTGTGCGGGCAGGTGGCGCAGGCGCTCCAGGCGCCGCTGCCCTGCGCCCTGACCGGGCTCGCGCAACTGCCCCCGCGCGGCGCGGCGCGGGTGGTGTGCGCGGTATTCGGCGAGGGACGCGATGCCTTGGCGGCATTTCTCGCCGAGGCGCGCAACCGAATCGGCGCCGCGGGGTTTGCGGTACCGGCGCGCGGCCCGCTGCCGCACGTCACGGTGGCGCGCGTGCGGCACGGCCGGCACTGGCGGATGCCCGACCGGGTGGCGTTGGCGGGGACCGGCACCGCCGCGGCGGAAGGCAACACTCGCCTCGGCATCGATCTTCGGCGCCCTCCGGGGCATGGCGCGCCGGCGCGGTTCATTCTCGATCAACTGGTGCTGTTCGAATCGCATCTGCACCGCGCCGGTGCCCGCTACGTGGCGCTGACAAGCCGGCGCGCGGCGGCCCGGTAGCAGCCGTTCGCCATGGACTGGTCCAAGACCGCCGTAGACTCATCCGAGGTGCGCCGCATCTCGCGCCGCTATCGTCTGAACCTGCTGGCGAGCGCGATCGTGGCGCGCCGCGGACTCGGCGACGCCCGCTCGGTGCTGTACCTCCTGGAGGAGGATGCACGCTACCTCCATAACCCGTTCGCCCTGCCCGGCATGGCTGTCGCCGTGCAGCGCATCATCGACGCGGTGGCTGGGGGCGAGCCGATCCTGGTGTTCGGAGACCGTGACGTGGATGGCGTCACTTCGACGGCGTTGATGGTGGACACCCTGCAGGAGATGGGCGCGACGGTGAGCTGGCGGCTGCCGGAGGGCGATGAGCCGTACGGCATCACCGGCGCACTGGTCGATGACCTGGAGGCCGCCGGCGTGCGCCTGCTGATCACCGTCGACTGCGGAGTGACCGCCTGCACCGAGATTGCCGCCGCCCGACGGCGCGGTATCGACGTGGTCGTGGTCGATCATCACGAACCGTCGGAGGAGGTGCCCGATGCGCTGGTGGTGGATCCCAAGCTGTCCGGCTCCGCCTACCCGTTCGTCGACCTGTCCGCCTGCGGCGTGGTGTGGAAACTGGCGTGGGCGCTGCGCTTTGCGCGCACCGGTCTGTTCGGCGAGACGGTCTGTCTGCTCAACGCGCGGCCGCTGCAGGACAGCATTGTCATCGAGGCGGTCAGGCTGACCAACCTGGTGCCGGCCGGCAAGCTGTTCGAAACGGTCAATCCGGGCGCCGGCCTGGCCGCCGCGGAGCGCCTCGCGCGGTTTGCCGACGGCTGCGAGATCCTGGTGTACGACCGGGACCTGGTGCGCAGTCTGATCGCGCGCGCCTGCGGCCCCGTGGACCTGGAACCGCATGACCTGGCATCCGAGGTGACGGAGATGTATCCGCGCACCGCCGGGCAGTCGCTGCTGCAGCTCCGCGAGCGCAGCAAGCTGGCCCGCTACAGCGACCAATCGTTGACCGAGCTGGACGTGCTCACCGAGCTGTTCACCGTGATCGCGTTGCGGCGGTACCCGGAATTGACCGAGCAGGGCAACACGACGCTGGACCTGGTCGCCCTTTCGACCATCGCCGACCTGATGCCGTTGCGCGACGAGAATCGCATCCTGGTCAAGCGCGGGCTGCGCGTCCTGGCCGCTACCGAGCGGATCGGCCTGCGCGAGCTGCTCGCCCGCGTGAACCTGTACGGCAAGCAACTGTCCACCATCGACGTGTCGTTCCACCTGTCGCCGGTGGTCAACTCGGCGGGCCGCATGGGCGAGGCGCCGACCGCCGTGCGCATCCTGCTGACCCGCGACCAGGAGGAAGCAAGCGCGCTCGCACAGCGGCTGCTGGATCTGAATCGGCAGCGCCGCGGCGTGGCGGACCAGGCCTGGACGCGCGTGCAGGCGGGTGCCCGCCGCAGTTACGAGTGCACCGGCGGCAAGCTGCTGTGGGTGATCGACCCGGAGGTGCCGCGCGGCATCACCGGCATGCTGGCGGCGCGCCTCATGGAGGCGTTCCGCACGCCCGCCATCGTGGTCGCCGACCGCGGCGAGGAGGCGAGCGGATCGGTGCGCACCCTGCCGGGCTTGCCGGTGGCCGACATTCTCGGTCCCGTGGATGATCTGCTGTTGCGTTGGGGCGGCCATGCCATGGCAGGAGGGTTCAACCTGGCGTCGGCCGAGCTGGCAAGCCTGGCCGCGCGCCTGGAAAAGCTGGCCGAAACCGTGGACGCGGTGGCCGCCCCGGCCGCGGCCGCGCGTGCCGTGGACGCCGAGATCCCGCCCGACTTCCTGACCCCCGAGGTGTGGCGGACAGCGGACCAGTTTGCACCCTACGGCGCCGGTCATCCGCCGCTGGCATTCCTGATGCGCGGCGTCGAGATTCTGCAGGTGGACCTGGTGGGCAAGGGGCAGCCCGCGCACGCCAAGCTGCTGCTCGATGCGGGCGGCTACCGCTGGCCGGGGCTGTACTGGAACGCGGCCGACAAGGTCGGTAACGAGTTCGCGGTGGGCGACCGCGTCAATATCGTGTTCCGCGTCACCCGCTCCCACTTCGCGCAGGTCGAGACCCTGCAGCTGACCATTCTCGACCTGGAGCGGTGATCCGGCGACTCCTGCGCACCCTGGCGGCGGGCGCCGCCGCCGCAGGGGCCTGCCTGCCGGGCCTGCCCGCGGTCGCGCAACCGGCGGCGCTGGAGCCGGTGATCGGCCCCGACGGCGCGCCGTTCGTGGAGCGCGGCTGGTCCGCGTGGCAGCGCCCCGGTACGCGCCATCGGTTCGAGGACGGCCGCCTGGCGCTGATTGCCGGGCTGCTGATACGCACCCCGGCCGGTGCGCCGCCACCGGCACCGCTGCTGAGCACCCCGCGCGAGGTCGTTCCGGGTGCACCGCTGCGGGTCTACCTGGCCGCCGCGCAGCCGCTGTCCGGCGTGCGGGTAAGCGTGCGGACGGCCGCGGGTAACCTGGTATCCGCCCGCGCCTTCGCCGCCCACCGGGGCACCGCGGGCGATCGGTACGACCGTCTGTGGGTCGCGGTGCTCGGCATCCCCAGTACTGCGGAGCCGGGTATCGGCCAACTGCTGGTAGCCGGAGCGGGCGGCCCCGAGTCGGTCGCGGCGGAGGTGCCCGTGCTGCAGGCCGCCGAGCCCCTGTTCATCGGCACCCGCCGCTTCGCCGAAGAGGAGATACCCCTGCGCAAGGGGCTCGGGGAGTTGCGCCGCCGCGACGACCCGGAGCGCGTCGAGCAGGCGCGCGAACTGTGGCGCCTGCTCGGTACCTGGCGGCCGGTCGACGACGGCCACGCGGGCAGGTTGCAGTACCCGTTGGTGGGCGCCCGGCGCAGCGCCGGGTTCGGCGACCGGCGGCTGTACCGCTATGACGACAACAGCACCGATCGCTCCATACACAACGGCGTCGACTTCGCGGCGCCGGAGGGCACCGTGGTGGTGGCAGCCGGCGCGGGCACGGTGGTAATGGCCAGGTTCCGCATCATCACGGGTCTTACCGTGGTGATCGAGCATCTGCCGGCGGTGTACTCGCTGTACTACCACCTGTCCCGGCTCAACGTGGCCCTCGGCGAGCGGGTCGAGCCGGGCACCGCGCTCGGAGCGGTCGGCAGCACGGGGCTGGCCACCGGACCGCACCTGCACTGGGAAGTGCGTGCCGCAGGGGTCGCGGTCGACCCCGATGTCCTGGTTACCACACCGTTGGTTGACATACCGGACGATTTGGGTACTTTATTTCCCTGATGGGCCCACGGCCGCGAAAACCGGCCGTCGGTCCGGAAGGAGGATTGCACCCATCGCACATGTAACCGTCGGCGAGGACGAACTGCTCGAGAAAGCGCTGAAGCGCTTCAAACGCATGGTGGAGAAGGAGGGCATCGTTCGCGAATGGAAGCGGCGCGAGTATTTCGAGAAGCCCTCGACGGTGCGCAACAAGAAGCGCAAGGCCCTTGAGCGCAAGCGGCTGAAGAAACAGCGCAAGCTCACCGCCCTCAAGAAGTACTAGCGTCCCGGAACCGCCACCTGAGGCGGCGCTTCCGGCCCAACCGGCCTACCTGGGAACCTGCCGGAATCCGTCATGCTCCCAGGCCGTTCCCAAAGCCCGCCCGGCATTTGCAGCGGCCCGCGGGGTAGCCCCGGGAAGGTACGCTGAAGTGGATTTTGGCGGTTGACAGGCGGCGCGGCAGTTGCTAACTTACCGGTCTGACGACGCAGGGTAGAGCAGTTGGCAGCTCGTCGGGCTCATAACCCGGAGGTCGCAGGTTCGAATCCTGCCCCTGCTATCATTCAACGCCGTTGTAGCGAAAAAGGCCGCCCACGAGGGGCGGCCTTTTTCGCGGATGGCCTTCCGTGAAGGGGCCTCCGGTAAAGGGGCCTCCGGTAAAGGGTTCTGTGGGCGGCGGTTGCTCGTTCGTGCAGCGGGCGGCTTGATCCGGTGCTGCCGGGTGACCTTGCGCCGACCGGCGACGATTAGCGGTGAGACGATTAGCGGTGAAGGGACTCGAACCCCTGACACAGCGGATATGAGCCGCTTGCTCTGACCGACTGAGCTACACCGCCGGAATACCAGCCAGCCGGCGGCGGTTCCGCGCGGCCTGCTGACCTTGCACAGTATAAGGATTCCGGCTGTCCGCGTCGATGCCCGGGCGCGCATTTCGGCGATCGCCGGGCTGCCGGGCGGGGCTGGCTGGCGCGGCGCACGGCACTGCCCGCCACCCGCACGCCGGAAACGTAGTAAGATCGCGCATCGCGCGATGCACAAGACGACCACCCCCCAGCAACGGCCGCGGCGGCGGCCAGTGATCGAAGCGTTCACCGACGGCGGCTGCCTCGGCAACCCCGGCCCCGGCGGCTGGGCGTTCCACCTCACGCTCGCGCCGGGGCGCGTGCTCGAAGACTCCGGTGCGGCCGCCGCCACCACCAACAACCGCATGGAGCTGATCGCCGTGATCCAAGCGCTACGCGCCGCGCGCGACCTGCCGGAGGCGGCCTCCGCGGAGGTGGTGGTGTTCACCGACTCCACCTACGTGCAGCAGGGCATTACCTCGTGGATACGCCGCTGGCGGGCGAACGGCTGGCTCACCGCAGCCAAGCAGCCGGTGAAGAATGCCAAGCTGTGGCGGGTGCTCGACCAGGTGGCGTCGGACACGGGGGCGCAGTTCCGCTGGGTTCGCGGGCACGCCGGCGACCCGCGCAACGAGCGCTGTCATGCCCTCGTGCAGGCTGCCATTGCAGCCGACCGGGACCACGCCGGCCGCGGCTAGCGCACCCCTCGCCGCGGCGGCTCGCACGGGGCTCTGAAGCGGCACCGAACAGTTTCCCGTTGTTCAGGGCGGGAGGCAGCAATTGCGTGCATTGGTCTTTGGCCACGCCCCGTTCGGCGTGGATGGTGATCTGGTGGCGGTGGAGGTCGACCTGCGCCGCGGCATTCCGGGCGTCGACATCGTCGGCCTGCCCGATGATGCGGTACGGGAGTCGCGCGAGCGGGTCCGGGTGGCGATTCGCAACAGCGGTTTTCAGTTCCCGCGCGACCGGGTGCTGGTCAACCTGTCGCCGGCCGGGGTGCGCAAGGTCGGCGCCGCCTACGACCTGCCGCTGGCGCTGGCCATATTGGTCGCCTCCGGCCAAGTGCCCGCGCCGCGGGTGCCGGTGGTGGCATGCGGCGAGCTGAACCTGGCCGGCGCGGTGCACCCGGTGAGCGGCATCCTGACCGCGGTGACGGCCGGCGCAGAGGCCGGCCACTCCTGGTTCCTGGTGCCGTCGGGTAACCGGCGGGAAGCGGCGGCGCTCGGCGTGGGCACGGTGATGGGCGTGGACAGCCTCACCGACGCGGTCGCCGCCATGGCCCAGGCGGTTGCGCCGGCGGCGGCGCGACCGGATGCCGGCGCAGCCGCGCACAACGCCGCCGCCGAAGGGCCGTCGCCGTGGCGCCGGGAGTTGGGAGAGATCACCGACATCCGCGGCCAGAGCGTTCTGAAGCGTGCGCTCGCGGTGACGGCCGCCGGCGGCCATCACCTGCTGGTGTTCGGCCCGCCCGGCAGCGGCAAGACCATGGCCGGGCACCGTTTGGTGGGCCTGTTGCCTCCGCTGCCGCGGCACGAGGCGCTGGCGGTGACGCAGATCCACTCGGTGGCCGGCAGCTTGCCGGTGGATGCCGGCCTGCTGCGCTGGCCGCCGTTTCGTGCCCCGCATCACAGCGCGTCGCCGGAGGGGATCGTCGGCGGCGGCCGCTTGCTGCGGCCCGGCGAGGTGTCGCTGGCCCACCACGGCGTACTGATGCTCGACGAGGCACCGGAATTCTCGCGCCCGCTGCTCCAGTGCCTGCGCGAACCGCTGGAGACCGGGTTCGTCAACGTGGTGCGCGCCGGCCGGACCGCGAACTTCCCCTCCTCCTTCCAACTGGTGATGACGGCCAACCCGTGCCCGTGCGGCAACCTGGGCCGCCGTCACGCCGCCTGCATCTGCTCGACCACCGAGGTCAAGCACTACTGGAAGCGGCTCGGCGGCGCGCTGCTCGACCGCATCGACATTCGCGTCCCGGTGAGCGATGCGCCGCCGACCGAGCTGCTCGGCCCGGGTGGCGAACACCCTGGCGACTACCTGCTGGCGGTCCGCGACGCCCGCGTCCGCCAGCAGCAGCGCTATCGCGGCTGTCAGTGGCGGCTGAACGCGCGCCTGCCGCCGCGCGAGGTGGACCGCTACTGCGAACTCGGGGAGCCCGAAATCCGCACGCTCGAACGCGGCATGCGTCACGCGCGGCTCTCCTCCCGCGCGCTGCACTCGGTGATCAAGCTGTCCCGCACGGTCGCCGACCTGGACGGCTGCGACCGGATCGCGGTGGCGCACGTCCACGAGGCGCTGCAGTACCGCCGCTACGGCGACGTCGACATCTACTGGCACTACGACTGAGCCGGCATGCCGGCGCCGGCCCCCCACGGCCCCCGGGGGCCCGGCGCCGGCTGACCGCGCGCGCCGCGGCCGGCCCGACAATCCGAACGCCCCCGAATGCCCCGTGTCGTGGTACATTGGTGCGCGGAATGGGATCGCACCGTGGCCGGCACCTTGTGGCGAGCGTCGGCATCGCCGCCGTAACCGGAGCCGGCATCGGGTTCCTGCTTGGCACGGCGCTCGCCGAAGCGCGCTCCGGGAGCGCTGCCCCGGTGGCTGCGGCGGTGGCCGCTCGCACCGCGCCGGCGCCGGTCCTGCCGGTGCAGTTCCGCTCTGCCGCAGCCGCCCTTTCGAGCGACGAAGCCAACAACATCGAGATCTACCAGAAGTACAACGAGGGAGTGGTCAACATCTCCGCCCTGATGGCCGAGCATCACTGGTTCCTGAACGCGGTGCCGCGGTACGGGTCGGGCGCCGGATCCGGCACCGTGATCGACCGGGAGGGCCACATTCTGACCAACTACCACGTGGTGGGCGGCGCCCGCGAGGTGAGCGTGACCCTGGCCGGCGGCGAGGAGCGCGACGGAAGGGTGATTGGCGTCGACCCGGAAAACGACCTTGCGGTGATCAAGCTCGATCCGCGCGGGCTGCATCTCACGGTGATCCCGTTCGGCCGCTCGGCCGATCTGCTGGTGGGCCAGAAGGTGCTGGCCATCGGCAATCCCTTCGCCCTCAGCCGCACCCTGACCACCGGCGTGGTATCGGGGCTCGGCAGGCCGGTGCGAGCCGACAGCGGTGCGATCATCCAGGAGATGATCCAGACCGACGCGTCGGTGAATCCCGGCAACTCCGGCGGCCCGCTGCTCAACTCGCGGGGCGAGATGATCGGCATCACGACCACCATCATCTCGCCGTCCGGCGGCTCGGTCGGGATCGGTTTCGCGGTGCCGATCGACACGGCGCGGCGCGTGCTCCCGGAGCTGATTCGCCATGGCGAGGTGCGGCGCGGCTGGATCGACGTGCGGCCGGTGCAACTGTTCCCGCGCCTGGTTCGGCAGTTGAACCTGCCGGTGGAGCGCGGCATTCTCGTGTCCGAGGCAATCGCCGGCGGCAACGCCGCGGCCGCCGGCCTGCGCGGCGGCGATCAGCCGGTACGCTGGGGGCGCTCGGTATTCCGCGTCGGCGGCGACATCATCGTTGCCGTGGACGGCACCGCCACCGACACCATCGCCGATCTGTTCAACGCGCTCGAGGACAACAAGCCGGGCGACCGCGTCGAGGTCGTATACCAGCGCGGCGCGCGGCGTCGAGCCACCACGGTCGTGCTGAGCCGCCGCGCGCGGCACGTTCAGGAGTACTTCTCATAGGGACGGCATGCCAGCATTCGAGGTTGTATCCGATTTCAGTCCGGCCGGCGACCAGGGACCGGCCATCGCCGCCCTGAGCAAGGGGCTGGCGTCCGGCCATCGCTACCAGACCCTGAAGGGAGTAACCGGCTCCGGCAAGACGTTCTCGATGGCCAAGATCATTGAGGCGGCGCAGGTGCCGGCGCTGGTCATGTCGCACAACAAGACCCTCGCGGCGCAACTGTACCGCGAGTTCAAGGACTTTCTGCCGCACAATGCGGTCGAGTACTTCGTCTCCTACTACGACTACTACCAGCCGGAGGCGTACGTGGCGAGCCGCGACCTCTACATCGAGAAGGACGCTTCCATCAACGAAGAGATCGAACGCCTGCGGCTGGGGGCGACCACGGCCCTGATGGAGCGCCGCGACGTCGTGGTGGTGGCGACGGTGTCGTGCATCTACGGCCTCGGCAGCCCCGAGGACTACCGCGACATGCGGGTCGAGCTGCAACTCGGCATGGAGATAGAGCCGCGCCGCCTGATGCGCCGGCTGGTGTCTCTGCAGTATTCACGCAACGACGCACTGCTGATGCGGGCCGGTTTCCGCAGCCGCGGCGAGGTGCTGGAGCTGCTGCCGCCGCACGCCAAGGAGGGGTTGCGGATCGAATTCTTCGGCGACGAGATCGAACGCCTGCGCCGCATCGACCCGCTCACCGGCGACACCCTGGCCGAGCTCGAGTTCGCGGCGGTGTATCCGGCCAAGCACTTCGTCACCCCGGAGGAGCGCGTCGAGCGCGCGGTGCAGGCGATTCGCGCCGAACTGACGGAGCGGCACGAAGAGCTGTTGGCGCAGGGCAAGCTGGTGGAGGCGCAGCGGCTGATGACCCGCTGCGAGTACGACCTGGAGATGCTGGCCGAGATCGGCTACTGCAGCGGCGTCGAGAACTACTCGCGCCACCTGAGCGGCAGGCAGGCCGGCGAACGTCCGGCGGTTCTGCTCGACTTCTTCCCGCAGGACTTCCTGGTATTCATCGACGAGTCGCACGTTACCGTGCCGCAGATCGGCGCCATGTACGAGGGCGACCGCTCGCGCAAGCAGGCGCTGGTGGACCACGGTTTTCGGCTGCCGTCGGCCCTGGACAACCGGCCGCTTACCTTCGGCGAGTTCGAGGCGCTGATGGAGCGGGTCGTGTACGTGTCGGCCACGCCCGCGGCGGAGGAACTGCGCACCTCGGCGCAGGTGGTGGAGCAGATCATCAGGCCGACGGGGTTGCTCGATCCACAGATCGAGGTACGCCACTCGGCCGGCCAGATCGAGGACCTGTACGGGCAGATCCGCGAGCGCACCAGGCGCGGCGAACGCACCCTGGTCACCACCCTGACCAAACGCATGGCCGAGGACCTGTCCGACTATCTCGCCGACATCGGCGTGCGCTGCCGCTTTCTGCACTCCGAGGTGGACACCTTCGAGCGGGTGGAGATTCTGCGCGACCTGCGCGCCGGCCAATTCGACGTGCTGGTGGGCGTGAACCTGCTGCGCGAGGGTCTCGATTTGCCGGAGGTGTCGCTGATCGCGATCCTCGATGCCGACAAGATCGGCTTCCTGCGTTCGACCACGTCGCTGATCCAGATCATCGGGCGCGCCGCCCGCAACGTGAATGGACGGGTCGTGATGTACGCCGACCGGGAGTCGGAGTCGATGCGCGACGCGATTGCCGAGACCGCGCGGCGCCGGGCGATCCAGTTGGCGTACAATGTCGAGCACGGCATCACGCCGACCACGATCAGCAAGGCGGTGCAGGATCTGCTGGTACGCAAGACCGAGGAGAAGAGGTCCGCGGAGAAGCTCGATATCGAAGTGGTCAAGCAGCGCTTCAACGTGCTGGTGCCGAAGGAGCGCCGGTCGCTGATCCGGACGCTGGAAAAAGAGATGCTGGAGCTGGCCAAGGACCTGGAATATGAGCGCGCGGCAGTGGTGCGCGACGAGATCGAGAAGCTGCGGGAGCTGGAGGGCGCGCAGCCGGCCGGTTCGGCGGCGGCCCTGCGCTAGTCACCGGCCAAGCTGATGTCGACCGGTTACAAGAGTTGGCTGCACCGCGTCCGGTGCGCGCGGCGCCGGGCCGGCGCCGCGGGGGTGCTGGCCGCGGTGGCACTGGCCGCCGCGTTGACCGGTTGCCAGAAGCAGGAGTCCTCCGCAGGGCACCTGGTGTTGCCCGCAACGTCGGTCATCTCCACCAGCGAGCAGCGCGCAATCATCGCGGCCGACTCGCTGCGTGTGCGCGCCCAGCCGTCGGTGCGGGCGGAGGTGTTGTCGCACTTCCGGCGCGGCGAGGTGGTGGAGGTGGTGCGGCGCGGCGAATTCGAGGAGCGGGTCGCCGGCAACGTCGACCATTGGTTCGAAGTAACCCATCAGGGCGTGCGCGGCTGGGTGTTCGGCTCCCACCTGGAGATGGTGACCCCCGGCACCGCCGCGGCAGAGGTGGAGGCCCTGGTGCGCGCCGTTCGCGCCGCGGGCAACTGACGCGGCTGGCGGCAGGCCGCGCGATTTCGTGCAGACAATCATTCTCAACTGGGTGCTGCCGCTGGTGTGGGGCGGCGCGATCGGCTACCTGACCAACGCGCTGGCGATCCGCATGCTGTTTCGCCCGTTGACGCGGAAGCACCTGTTCGGCATTCCGGTGCCGCTGACGCCGGGCATCATACCGCGCCGCCGCGGAGAGTTGGCGCGCAGCATCGGCCGCATGGTGTCGCGCGAACTGCTGTCCGCCGAGACGCTGCGCGAGCGGCTCGAATCGGAGACGTTCGGTCGCATGCTGGAGGCGCAGTTCCGCACCTTGCGCGAGGCGTTCGCGCGCAAGCCGCTGGCCGACCTGGCGGCGGCGGTCGGCGGCGGGCGCGGCGGCGGGGAGCCGGCCGCGGGGCGGACCGGCGCCCCGATCGACTGGCCGCACCTGGTGCGGCGGGTCCTCGAACAGATGCTGCGCCGGCTGGTCGGCTCGCGCGCGTTCATCTACGGGGTGCGCTCCCTGGTGGAGCGGCTGGTCGACGACCTCGGCGCGCGCCGGCTGCGCGACCTGGTAACCGCCGACCAACTCACCCGGCTGGTGGCCGGCGGCGTGCTGCCGGCGCTGACCGGGAGCGCGGTTCGCACGCAGGTGGCTGCCGCGGTGCGGCGGTGGCTGCGCCGCCGCCGGGAACAGAACACGCCGCTGAACCGGTTCCTTACTCCCGACACCGTCGACCTGCTGGCCGAACTGTTGCAGCGCAACCTGCCGGCGCTGCTGGAGGCGCTGTTCACCTGGTTGCGCGGTCCCGACATGAGGCGCCAACTCGAAGTGCGCGGCCGTGCCCTGCTGCGTGACATTCTCGACAAGCTCAACGTGATGCAGAGGATGTTCGTGACCGTCGGGCAGTACGACGAGAGTCTCCGTGAGCGCATGCCCGAAATCGTCGCAGACGTGATCGCCCAGGCCGAGGCGGCGACCGGCACGCCCGCGGTGCAGGAGCAGATCGTGGCGGCGGCGCGCAGCGCCCTGAACCGGTGGGGAGAGCGCGGCGTGCGCGAGTTGACGGGAGACACCGCCGAGCAGCTCGACGCGCTGGTCGATCACCTGGTGCGCCGCGTGTTCGACGCGCTGGCCGGCGACGGGCCGGGCTCGGGTCAATCGCCGGTGGTGCGCGCGGTCGAGGGCTGGTACCGCAAGCAGGAGCACGCATCGGTGGCCGAGCTGGCGGCGCGCCACCTCGGCGTGCAGCCGGCGGCGGTGGCGGATGCCCTGTCCAACCTGTTGCTGGCGGCACTGGCCAGGCCGGAGACCGCCGGCCGGCTGGCCGAGCAGATTCCCGCCATGGTCAGCGGCGCGCTCGGCGACGCCGCCGACGCCGGTTCCGCGACCGTGCAGGACGTGGTGTCGGTCGCACCGGACACCGCCCAGGAACTGGACCGGTTCCTGGCCCGGCGCAGCGTTGCGTTCCTGTCCGACCGGCTGCCGTCGCTGCTGGCCACGGTGGACGTCGAAGCGATGGTGGTGGCCAGGATCGACTCACTTGATCCGCGCTCGGTGGAGCAGCTCCTGCTCACCGTCATGGAGCGCCACCTGAAGTGGGTGAAGCTGTTCGGGGCGGTAATCGGGGCGGCGATCGGGGTGCTGATGATCGTCCTGCAGGCGGTCGGCCCGGCGGCGGTGTAGGCGCGTGCGGGTTGCTGTCAGTCCGGCTGCAACCGGCGCCGCACCGAGAGCGCCGCTCGAATGCAGTCGGCGTTTGCCGCGGGCTGCTATGGCAGGCGTGTGCGCAGCCAGCGCTCCAGCGCATCGAGACGGTTGCGCAGCGAAGTCTGGCTGCGCTCCCGTATCCCGCCGATGGCGATCGTGTGGATTCCCGCCGCGGCGTAGAACAGCAGTCCCTGGTCGGTGGGCGTGACGGCCAGAACGCTGCGGAAGTCGCCCGGGTCGACCAGCGGAACAATCGACCACCACATGGTGGTGAGGTTGCGTACCTGCATGGTAATGGTCGCACCGTCGAACCGATAATCGGCCTGGTAGACGTTGCTGCCGAACGTGGAATCTTCCTGGACCAGGTACAGCGTGGCACTCGCCGGCACCCCGCTCGCCACCGGATCGGGCAGCGGCGTGCGGTCGTCGGGTCCCGCTATGGCGTATGACCTGTGGTAGAGCGTACGATGGTAGCCGCGACTTCCGGAGTAGTATTCGATGCCCTGCAAGGTGCTTACCGCGCGTAGATGGTTGTACAGATCGGTCCACCGGCAGCCAGTGCCGCCGCCGTGCGGGATGAGGCGCAGGACTTCGGCCCCGTACGTCACCGGAATCGCTTCCAGCCACTCGACGATGAGCGTCCGGTCGGCCAACTCCGGGGTCAGCGCCGGACCGGCGGTGGTCAGCGGCACCTCCAGCCCGTCTGCCAGGAGCCGCGTCCGGGTGTCGCCGTCCGGTATCACGCGCGCCAGTTGCGATGGACACGCGGCGTTGGCGAGGGCGCCGGTCAGAACAAGGAGGAGCATGCCCGGCAGCACGATGCGCGGTCCCGGCCGGCGCCGGCAACGGGCGGTGGTCACGGCGGCCATCCTACGGGCGGAGCACGGGTGACGCAAGCCAGGTGGGCAGCGCCCGGAACGGCATGCCGCTAGCGGTGTTCACCGGCGGCGGCACCGCCGGACACATCATCCCCGGCCTCGCGGTGATCGACGAGTTGCGCCGGCACGGCTGGCAGGCGGCGTGGATCGGCTCGCGGCTTCCGTCCGAGCGCGAACTGGTAGGCGCCGCCGGCGTGCCGTTCCATGCCATTCCGGCGGGCAAGCTGCGCCGCTACCTGTCGCTGCGCAACGTCTCCGACCTGGTGCTGGTGGCGGCCGGATGTGCGCGCGCGCTCCTCCTGCTGGCGGTGCTGCGCCCGGCGGTCGTGTTCGCCAAGGGCAGCTACGTCAGCGTACCGCCGGTAATCGCGGCGCGGCTGCTGGGCATCCCGGTGATCACGCACGAGTCGGATGCCACGCCTGCGCTTGCGACGCGCATCAATGCTACCATGGCCCGTACCGTGCTGGTCGCCTTCGATGCTACCCGTGCCCTGCTGCCGCCGCGCGTGCGCGGCCGCGTGCGCGTCTCCGGGAATCCCCTGCGCACCGGCCTGGAGTTGGGCGACGCGGCGCGCGCGCGGGCGCGGCTCGCGGTGCCGGACGGGATGCCGCTGCTGCTGGTCACCGGCGGCAGCAGCGGCGCGCGTGCCGTCAACGAGTTGATCCACGGCGCTTTGCCGGCCGTCGCCCGGCACTGGTTCGTGGTGCATCAGACCGGGCCGGCGTGGCAGCCGCCCGGCGGCGGGGTGCCGCCGGAGGCGGCGGGGCGCTACCGGGCGGTCACGTTCGTGAACGAAGGATTCGCCGACCTGCTGGCGGCGGCCGACGTGGTGGTGAGCCGCGCCGGCGCCAATACGCTCGGCGAGCTGGCCGCGACCGGCACGCCGGCGGTGCTCATTCCGCTGCCGCGTACGCAGAGCCGCGGCGAGCAGCTTGCCAACGCGCGGCTGTTTGCCGAGCGCGGGGCGGCGGTGGCGATGCTGGAGGAGCAGGCGTCGGCGGCGAAGCTGCTCGCGGTGTTGGAAGAGTTGCGCACCGATCCGGCGCGGCGCGCCGCCATGGGCCGCGCCATGGCGGCGCTGGCGGACCGCGCGGCGGCGCGGCGCATCGC
>JAPPGB010000002.1 GCA_028821475.1 Spirochaetaceae bacterium | reverse complement strand
TCGCCCACCACCACGCCTGCTTCAATGAGGCCGCCGGAATTCACCGGCGGAAACGACACGACGGCATCGACGACCGGCTTGGTGACGCGACGGCTTCAATGAGGCCGCCGGAATTCACCGGCGGAAACGCCAGCGGCGGCCGCTCGGCAAGCTGGCGGCGATATTTGCTTCAATGAGGCCGCCGGAATTCACCGGCGGAAACGCGACGGTGCCGCCACATCTGTTTCGTGCGTCGCAATGCTTCAATGAGGCCGCCGGAATTCACCGGCGGAAACTGCGGCAGGGTAGCGGGCAGTTGCCTGCCGTGCGGTGGCTTCAATGAGGCCGCCGGAATTCACCGGCGGAAACGGACCCGGATTAACTTTCGGCTCGGCAGGGAAATACCTGCCGCGTTGCGAGGGGTAATCGGCGATCCGTTGGCGAGCAACTGTACTCGTGACATCGGTCGTTTACTATAACCCATAACTCTATGTATGTCAAAGACCTTGCGACTTGCGAGCGGCCGTCGGGGGTGCGTACACCACCGGAGCGCTCGGTCGGCAGCGGCGAGACCGTCATACGATGACGGGCTCCCGCGTCAGCGGGTGAAAGGGCTTGCCCAGACTGGTCACCCGCGGCTCCGTGGTGTCGGCGACACCGACGTCGACAAGCACCACGTGATCCTCCCTATGGTCTATCAGACCGTCGAGTTTGGCAACCAGTTCGGCTTGGCGGCGGCGGTTCATCCGACACTGGAATACGGAAAGCTGGACCCAAGCGCCGTAGCCGTTCATCAGCTTGAAGACCTTTCTCCAGCGGCGCGGATCGGCGATGTCATAAGCGACGATGAATAGGTGCTCTTCCATCGGCTACCGTGTTGTGAAGTTTGGATACGCGGGGATCTCGCCGAGCAGGAAGCGGCCCAGCAGGCGGGCCTGCATCTCCATGAGCCGGCGGTAGCTGACCCGGTACCCGAACAGCGGATGGACGATTTCGTGGCCCAGACGGCGTTCGAAGGCCGCGATCAGGTGCCGCCTGCCATCCGGCGACAGCGCCACGGCGCCGGCGGCCGCCCTGAAGTCGGACCCCTTCACTTCGCCGTTGTTGATTACCTGTACCACTACCGAGTCGGCGAGCAGAGGCCGGAACGGTTCCATGAGGTCCAGTGCGAGGGCTGGCCGGCCGTAGCGCGGCTGATGATAGAGACCGCGAAACGGATCGAATCCGACCGCCATGAGCGTCACCGTCCACGCACGGACGAGCAACGAGTACGCGAACGACAGGAGCGCGTTGACCGGGTCGGTGGGCGGGCGCCGGTTGCGCTTTTCGAAATCGAACGCACCCTGTCCTTCACGCATCCCCTCGCTGATCATGGCCCGGAACACGCGGAAGTAGCGCGCGGCGGCGGTGCCCTCTACGCCGAGCAGCACCGACAGTGACCGGCACCGAGCGGCCCGCCTGCTGTCGTCCCGGAGCTCGATCATCACGTCGTGGCTGCTTTCGGGACCCTTCCAATTGCGCCGCAGCAGGGTGCGAGAGTTGAGGATCTTGGCTCGCACCAAGTCCTTGGCGAACCGCAGGCACACCTCCTCGTCGAAACTGGCCCGATACTGCGCGGTACGCAGCTCCACGTTCTTGTGGCCATTGCCGATCGTGTGGCCGTAGAACCAGCCTCCGTGGCTGTGCCAGGTAACCGGAATTCCCCGCCACATCAGCTCCTGCAGGCACGGCGTGGTGACATAGACGCTGCCCATCAGCACCACCTGCGAGGTCTCCGGCAGGCGGGCGGCAGCAATCTTCTCGTCCTTGACGCTGACCACCAGGTTTTCGCCCGACTTGGCCACCTTCGCGCCGCGCGCCTGCACGTACAGCGGCAACGCATCGGTTACCGGCACCGCAATCGGCCGGGGTGCCAGGTCGGGACGCGACAGCAGCCTCAGGTGGTTGATCTCGTCCGGAAGGCAGATGTTCACGAGTGAGCAGCGCGGACACTTGGGGCTGTCCTCCAGCGGCGGCGGGATCACTCCTTCGGACGCAACCCTTCGCAGACCGGCAACCGCCTGCTCGGTGGCGGACACCAGCTCATCGTCGAACGGCACTCTGACTCGCTCGCGTCCGGCCACGAAGTAGAGTATCCCCTCGTCGCACCGGTACCCATGGTCGCGCAGGATCAGGCCCTGAACGCACAGTTGCACCCGCTCCGGTTCGTACGCTCCGCCCTTCACGTGCGGGCGCTTGCCGCGCTTGTAGTCGACGGGCACGACGCGACCTTCTTCCACTTCGATCAGATCCATGCGCGAGATCAAGCCAAGCCGCTCCGACGACAATGTGATCGACCTGGCATGCAGTTTCTCGTGTTCTCCCGCGGAGATGGCTGCCGGCAACGACCCGCCCCGCCGATCTACCCTGCGGTGGGCATGGCTTCCCTCGACGGTGTCGGCGGAATCGGCCCACTCGCCCTGCACCCACTCCAGGTACGCGAGCCGCGGACAGTACGCGTACTCATTCACCATACGCGCCGGCACCAGCGGCGGCTCGTCGCCGGGGCGAGGAAAGGCCAGTTCACCCTGCCGGGGCGCAGTCACTCCAGCCGGTGCTCGTCGGTCGCCAACCAAGTGCGGGCCGCGCCGCTCAGCGCTGCCGTGTTCTGTCGCTTCGCTCATGTGGTCGCCGTTCGTGCGCCGAAACGCCACGCTGTGCACTCGTCGTGCGCTGTGCACCGATCGTGTGTTGTACACTAGTCTCGGTCGCTGGCGAAGTATCTTGAATGTGTGGGCGCTCAACGTGCCACGCAGGCGGTTGCCATCAGGTGGAACGCTGCGTTCGCTGGCGCGGCGCAGATTTTGCCCTGTATACCGTGTCCTGGACCTTGTCCGGTACGGAGAAACATGCAGAATGTGCTCCGAATATTGAGGTGCTGCAGGTGAAGATTACGAACGTCAAGGTGGATCTGTGCGGTTGGGAGACGGAGCCGTGGAAGACCGGCGTGGGGACCGCGTTCGGCGGCGCGGTGCAGCTCGGCGTGGTGACGGTGGAGACCGACGCCGGCGTCAGCGGAAACGCGTTTCTGGGCTCGTCGATGGTGGGTGCCGAGCACTCCGCGCGCGCGCTGGTCGAGTTCGTCAAGCCGCGCTTGGTGGGTGAGAATCCGCAGGACATCGGCCGGTTGTGGTGGCGGATGTGGAAGCTGAACCGGTCGGTGTCGACCGGCGTGATCGGCGCCATCGACGTGTGCCTGTGGGACATCAACGGCAAGGTGGCGGGCCAGCCGATCCACCGCCTGCTCGGCACCTGCAAGGACTCGGTGCCGGTCTACTCCAGCACCGCCTACCACGCCACGCCGGGGGAGTACGTCGAGGAGGCCCTGCGCTTCAAGGAGATGGGTTGGACCGCGCACAAGCTGCATCCGCACGGCGAGCCGCTGGCCGACGTGGCGATCTGCGCGGCGGTGCGCGACGCGGTGGGCGAGGAGATGGTGCTGATGCTCGACTCGATGTGGGCCTACCAGTACGCCGACGCGCTGCGCGTCGGACGCGCCATCGAGGAGCTGGGCTACTACTGGTACGAGGATCCCCTGGTGGAGGAGGACATCTACAGCTACGTCAAGCTGGCGCAGAAGCTGGACATTCCGATCATGTCCACGGAGTTCGCGCCCGGGCGCTTCTACGGCATGGCGGCGTGGATCACCCGCTACGCCACCGACATCCTGCGCGGCGACGTGGCGGTCACCGGCGGCATCACGCCCCTGGTCCGCCAGTGCCACTTGGCCGAGGGCTTCAACATGCGCTGCGAGATACACCACGGCGGCAACAGCCTGAACAACGTCGCCAACCTGCACGTGACCATGGCGGTGCCCAACTGCGAGTACTACGAGTTCTTTCCCTGCACCGGCGCCAACATGTACGGCCTGGTCGAGGACATAACGGTGGATGAGCGGGGCCGGGTCCATGCTCCGACCGAGCCGGGCCTCGGCTACCGGATCGACTGGGACCTGCTCAACCGCACGCGCACGGCGACGGTCGAGTGACCGGATCTCGAACCGCCATGCACGTCACCATCATCACCGCGCTGCAGGAGGAGCTGGACGCCTTCCGTGGCGCCTACTCCCTGTCACCGGTATCGGAGTCGGGTCCGGTGCCCGCATTCCGATTTCGCTACGCCGCCGCCGACGTGACCCTGCTGCGCTCCGGCGTGGGCAAGGCGAGCGCCGCCATGGTCGCGCAGTATGCCGTCGACCACTTCCGGCCCGGCTACCTCGTGATGACCGGCATCTGCGGCGGCCTCGACGCCGGCCTGGCCCTGGGCGACGTGGTGGTGAGCCGCACCTGCGTGCAGCACGACCTGGACGTTACCGCGCTCGGCTTCCCGCTCGGTCAGGTGCCCTTCACCGACCATCGCTTCCTGGAAGCCGACCCCCGGCTGGTCGAGCTGGCGCTGGCCACTCCGGTGCCCGGGCAGCGGGTGGTGGCTGGCCGCATCCTGACCGGCGACCAGTTCATAACCGCCACCGACGCGGCGCGCATGAAGCGGCTGCGCAGCCTGCACGGGTCGGCGGTGGAGATGGAGGGCGCCGCGGTCGCCTTCGTGGCGACGGTAAACCGCATCCCGTTCGTGATCATCCGCTCGGTTTCCGACCACGCCGACTCCACCGCGCCTGACGACTTCGGCGCCTGGCTGCGCCGCGCCGCGGCCAACTCCTGCACCGTCTGCGCCGGCATCCTGCACGGCCTGACCGGCGGCCCCGAGCATTCCGCCGGCTGAGCGCGGTATCGGTGTGTCCCCGACCGGACGGCAAACGCGGTCGCCAGCTCGGTTCAGTCGTCGTCGCTGACCGTGATCGTTGCCGTGGGAGACGAGCCGAACCGGTAACCTGCGCCGACAATCACCGTCGCGAAAACGACGCAGTCCGGCTCGTCAACGGTGTCTGCCTGCAACGCAACGGCGACTCTCACCTCACTCCGCCCGGCGGCCGCTGCAACATCGACCTGGTGAAGCCCTGGACTCTCCAGCATGGTTCCGCACTCTACCACGAACACTCTCACCGTCAGCGCTTCCGGCACCGGGTCCTCGGTTGACAGGATGAACGCCATTTCTCCGTCGCCCTCCGCGTAGCTGGTGTTCTCCCAGCCGACCGAGAACGCTGGCTCCGATGACGAGACGCTCGCTGCCGTCCCGACCGCGGACGTCCACCACGCGCCCGCGACGCTTCCTGCCACGGCGCGTACCCGCACCTTGTACCCCTCGCCCGGTTCCAGGCCGGTGACCGTGTGCCACGTGGCGGTAGCCGCGATGCCGGTTACCGAGGTCCAGGCCGCGGCGGAGTCCCAACGCCACTCCAGCTCGAAGCCGGTGACGGCGTCGTCCAGCACCGGCAGCCAGAACGTCGTGACGCTGGTCGCCGTTGCCGATACCTGGTAGACCCACGGCGCCCCCAGCGTGGTCTGCGGCGAGGGCGTCCCGAGCCCCGACGGCGAGAGCGCACGCACCCCCGACGGCGACGGCGAGGGCGGCGGTGCGGCGGGCGCCGAGGCCTCCGTGGTCTCCACCATGACGCCGTGCGACCATTCACCTGCCTCACCTGCCTCACCTGCCTCACCGGCCTCGCCGGCATACCGCACCCGTACCTGTACCGCGTATTCGACGCCCGCATCCAGGCCGGTGATGGTGTAAGTCGTTTCCGTACTCGCGATGCTGGCTTCTCCGCGCCAACGCGTGTCGGTGGCGGCGCGCCAGCGCAGTTCGTAACCGGCTAGGTCCGCGTCCTCTCCCGGCGTCCACGTCACCGTCACACTGTTCGGCGTTCGGTGACCGGGCGACAGCGCCGGCGGAGCGTGCCGGGTCTTGATGGTGATGCTGTGCGACCAACCGCTCCGCGCGCCGGTAAACTGCGTGCGGACCTCTACCTGGTACGCGGTGCCCGGATCCAGCTCGGTGATGGTGTAGGTCGTCTGCGTACTCGCGATGCCGGGTATAACGCGCCAACGCGTGTCAGCCGCGGCGCGCCAACGCAGTTCGTAACCGGCAATCTCCAGGTCGGTGTCGGGCGCCGTCCACGTCACCGTCACGCTGTTCGACTGGCCCTCACCGGGCAGGAGCATCGGTGGCCCCGGCGTGCTGGGCTCTGCGGGCGTCGCGGTCTCCGTCTGCGGTGGTTCGGTACCTGCCGGGGCCGTGCCCGGTGCCTGGCAGGCTCCCAGGATCAATCCAGCGATGGTGCCCGGTACAAGGACCTGCAGCACACACCTCCGCCAACGCCTCACGAATCCGCGATACATGACGGGCGCGATCATAGCCTTCAAGAGCCGAGAACGGTATAGGTATTCCGTATCAATGCACGATGGATCAGTACATGTTCGGTGTCTCAGGACGCCGTGATAGTCCATTGGTCAGCCTGCACTCCGGGGCGCCACGCACCACGAGCAATTGACCGAGCAGCGGAAAACGGCGACCATGGCGGAAGGCAACAACCACGCATGGAGGTATCGACATGCCAATGACCGGCGCGGCGCCGATTGCGGCTCCCGGCTGGACGGCCAACAAGGAAACCGGCGTCCGCATCGTGGACTGCGACGTCCACCACAGCTTCGAGAGCCCCGCACAGCTCCTCCCCTACCTGTCCAAGTTCTACCAGGAACACCTGTACGACCAGGGAGTGCACTTCGCCGGCGGCGGCTACCCCAACACGCCGTTCCGCAAGACCCGCAACGACATCAAGGATCCCGATCTGAAGCGGCGCGACTTCAATTTCACCCTGGAGTTCACGCAGCGGGAGCTGCTCGATCCGTGGAACATCGACGTGGCGCTGCTGACCGGGTCTCCGTCCGACATCTACGGCGCCGCCGGCCTGCCCGACCCCGACTACGGCGCCGCGCTGTGCCGCGCGTTCAACGACTACACCATCGAACACTGGCTGGAGCGCGACGAGCGCGTGGTGCACGCCATCCTGGTGGCGCCCACCGACCCGGCGCAGGCGGTGGCCGAGATCAACCGCCTCGCCGGGCGCAGGGACACCGTCGCCGTGCACGTCCCGCTGAGCACCGCGATGCCGTTCGGCAACCGCTTCTACCACCCGATCTGGGAGGCGTGCGCCGAGCATGGCCTGCCGGTGGTGTCGCACATCGGCGGCGGCGGCCCGACCGGCAACACCATGACGCCGGTCGGCTCCCCCACCTACTACATGGAGACGCGCATGGCGCGCCCGGCGGCGGCCAGCGCACAGGCGGCGTCGCTGATCTGCGAGGGCGTGTTCGAGAAATTCCCGACTCTCAAGTTCGCGTTCATCGAGGTGCAGCAGCTCTGGGCGGTATCGGTGATGTGGCACATGGACTTCGACTGGAAGGCAATCCGCGACCAGACGCCATGGCTCCGGCGGCTGCCGAGCGAGTACTTTCGCGACCACATCCGGGTCGGCACCCAGCCGATGCACGAGCCGGCGCGGCCCGAGCAGTTGCAATGGATGCTGGACATGCTGCACGCCGACGAGACGCTGATCTTCTGCAGCGACTTTCCCCACTTCGACCAGAACGACCCGGTGACCGTGCTGCCGGGCATCTCCGACCGCATGCGCCGCCGCATCTTCTCCGACAACGCGCTGGAGATGCTGCGCATGCCCGAGAACTAGCCGCCGGTGGCGACTGCCGCCAACGGAGGCGCGCGGCGGGTGGTGGTCGGCAAGGTGTCCGATATCCCGGTGGGCGGGCGCAAGCTGATCGTGCCGTTCCGGGGCCGCGCCGGCATCGGCGTGTTCAACGTGGGCGGCACCCTGTACGCGCTGCGCAACATCTGCCCGCACAACCTCGGGCCGCTGTGCACCGGCCACGTCAGCGGACGCTTCGTGGCCAGCGGCCCGCCGTCGTCGCGCACCGGCGCCTCCCTTTCCATGGACCGCGACGGCGAAATCCTGCGCTGCCCGTGGCACAACTGGGCATTCGACATTACCGACGGAAGCTGCCTCGGCGACCCCCGCCTGCGCGTCAAGACCTACCCGGTATCGGTCGACGGCGACGACGTGGTGGTGGAGTACGCGGAGGAGTAGCGGCGCTCCTCCTGGCCGAGCAGCTCGTAGAGGCGGTGGTAGAGGCCGCCGGCGGCGAGCAGGCCGGCGTGGGTGCCGCGCTCCACGATGCGCCCGCGGTCGAATACCAGGATCAGGTCCGCCGCCATGATCGTACTGAGCCGGTGGGCGACGATCATCGCCGTGCGCCCCGCCACCACCCGTGCCAGCGCCTCCTGGATCAGCGCCTCGGCGTGCGTGTCCAGGTGGCTGGTGGCCTCGTCCAGGATCAGCACGCGCGGGTCCTTGAGGATCACGCGGGCGATCGCCAGGCGCTGCTTCTCGCCGCCGCTGAGCCGGTAGCCGCGCTCGCCCACCACGGTGTCGTAACCGGCCGGCAGCGCGCTGATGAAGTCGTGGATGTTGGCCGCGCGGCACGCTTCCTGAATGCGCTCGTCGCTGGCGCCGGGTGCCGCGTAACGCAGATTGGCGCGCACCGAATCGTGGAACAAGTAGGGTTCCTGGGTCACCATGCCCACCTGCCTCGCCACCGACTCCACGGTCAAGGAGCGCAGGTCGCGGCCGTCGAGCAGGATCTGCCCCTTGACCGGGTCGTACAGCCGCGGCACCAGGTAGGTCAGAGTGGTCTTGCCGGAGCCGCTCGGCCCCACCAGCGCCACCGTCCGCCCCGGCGTGACCGCGAAGCTCACCTCCTCCAGCGCCCACTCGCGCGCCTGATGCAGGGCCGGCTCGCGCGCCCGCCCGCCGCCGATGCCCCCGTGCGCGCCCCCGGAGCCGGCGATCGCGGCCGGCATCCATGGACTCGCCTCCGCGCCGCCCCGGAACTCGTGTCGGTCAGACGAATCAGGAACAGCGCTCTTCGTGGTCCAGGGCGGCGCCGAGCGGCCGCCGTTGCCGGTCCGCACCTCTGCGCCTGCCGGAGTTGCCGGTGAATCGGTGGCCATCGTTTCGGGCGGCACGGAGCGGCCGCGCCGGTTGACAACGCGGCCGCCGGCGCCGGTGCCGTTCCCGACCGGCCGGGAACGCGCAGCGTCCGTGGGCGAGCCGAATCCCGCGCCGCTGAATGCCATGTCCTCGGCGCGCGCGGCGCGCTTGGCCTCGCTCAGCAGCAGGCGCCCGTCGCGCTCGTAGCGGAAGCTCACGGCGCGGTACTCCAGGTGCCCGACAGCGTCGGTCAGCGGTTCCGCGTCCGCCGCCTCTTCGATGTCCACCGGCAGGTCGAGCACCTCGAACACCCGCTCGAAGCTCACCAGCGACTGCGCCACCATCACCGGCACGTTGCTCAGCGAACTCAGCGGGCGATACAACTGGGTCAGATACGCGCTGAACGCCACCACCGTGCCGATGGTCAGCGCTTCGCGGATCACCAGGTGGCCGCCCACCAGGTAGATCGCGGCCGTGCCCACCGCGGTGGCCACGCCCATGAAGATGAAGAAGCGGCTCGCCACCACCGCCTGGCGCACGCTGCCGTCGCGCACCGCCCCCGCCTGTTCGCCGAACCGGCGCTGCTCTTCGCGGCGCCGCCCGAACAGCTTCACCAGCAGCATGCCGCTGATGTTGAGGGTTTCGTTCATGATCGCCCCGAGGCGCGCGTTGTACTCCATCAGCTTGCGCGAGGTCTCGCGCAGCGCCCGCGCAAAGCGCTTGCCGAGCAGCAGAAACGCCGGCAGCACCACCATCCCGAGCAGCGTCAGCCGCCACTCCAGCGCCAGCATCACCGACAGCGTCGCCGCCACCGAGACCACGTTGGTGACCACGTCCACCAGCGTGTTGGTGACGGCGTTCTGGGCGCCGGCCACGTCGTTGTTGAGGCGGCTCACCAGCTCGCCGCTCTTGTTGGTGGTGAAAAAGCGCAACGACATGCGCTGCAGGTGAGCGTACAGGGCACTGCGCAGGTCGAAGATGATGCCGGCGCCTATTGCGGCATCCAGCGCGCGCTGCCAGATGCGCAGCAGCGCGTTGGCGACCGGGATGGCGATCAGCACCGCTGCCAGCAGGTTGAGGCGGCGCACGTCACCGGCCGGCAGCGTGCGGTCGATCAGGTCGCGCAGCACCAGCGGCGTCAGCAGTCCCAGGCCGATGGTGGCCAGGATGATCGCCAGCAACAGCAGCATGCGCCACCAGTAGGGCCGCGCGTAGCCGAACACCCGCCGCAGCAGCATACCAGTCACCTGCGGACGCGGGTTGTCGTCGCCGTGGCGCAGCAGGTACCGGTAACCTCCGCGATGGCCATACATGCCCGCCATTGTCGCGCCGGTCGGCGGTTTGCTCAACCGCGCAACGACGAAGCCGACGAAGCGACGAACCGGGCCGAATACCAGGACGGTGCGGTTGCGACGTGACGCGCGACGAGGATTGACAACAGCGTGCGTATCTGCGAAAAGAACCAGGTGCCGCTACGCTACTCGATGCAACTTCGGTTTGATTCCGAGGCAGATGTGATCTTTCTGGCGCTCCGCGCGGCGAGAGGAGGAGAGGCAGGCGGGAAGCGGCTTGACGATGCTCGGATCGCCCACATGGATCGTGCCGGACGCGTGTTCGCATACGAGTTCCTGCGGGTCAGCCGCGGTGTTTCACTTGTGGGAATCGACACGAACGACGCCGGCCGAATCCGCGAAGCGATCAAGCCGGTCATTCAACTCGCGGTAGCCTAGAGGGGAGGCCGGTTCAGCGAAGGTGGTGCCGTGGCGGCGATTCGGACGGCTTTGGTTACCGGCGGCGGCTCCGGGATCGGGCGTGCCTGCGCGGTGGCGCTGGCAGCGGACGGCCTTGCCGTGGTGGTTGCCGACCAGGATACCCACGGCGGCGAGGAGACGGTCCGGCGCATAGCCGCGGCCGGCGGGCGTGCCCGCTTCGCGTGCTGCGACGTGCGCCGCCCGGAACAGGTCGAGGCGGCCGCGCGCACTGCCGTGGATACATTCGGCCCGCTCAGTTGCGCCGTCAACAGCGCCGGCGTGCTGCGTCCCGGCGGTACCCTGGAAGGCACGCCGGAGGACTGGCAGCTCACGCTGGCGGTCAACCTGACCGGTGTGTGGCACGCCATGCGGGCCGAGATCGCGCACCTGCTGAGCCATGGCGGCGGTGCTATCGTCAATGTGGCGTCGATCTACGGCGTGGCCGGCTCGGCGTCCAGCGCCGCCTACACCGCCAGCAAGCACGGCGTGGTCGGGCTGACCCGGTCGGCGGCACTGCAATACGCCGCCCACGCGATCAGGATCAACGCGGTGTGCCCCGGCCACAGTCACACGCCGATGACCGCTTCCCTCCTGGACGACCCCGCGTGGCTGCCGCAACGGCTCTCCCGCTACCCGATGGGCCGGCTGGCGCTGCCGGAGGAGACCGCGGCGCTGGTGCGCTGGCTGTGCTCGGACGCGGCCTCGTTCGTGACCGGCCAGGCGCTGCCGGTCGATGGCGGCTATACGGCGCAATGACGATTCCGGTAGCATGAGGGAGCAACCGCCGGAGTGGTGGAATTGGTAGACACCGGGGACTTAAAATCCCCCGGTCATTGCGACCGTGCCGGTTCGAGTCCGGTCTCCGGCAACCCGCCGCCGCCAACCCGCGAGCCTGCGTCCAGGCAGCGGTCGATGACCGCTCGCAGGCGCGCGCCGGGAGCCCACGCCAGCCGATAGCCGCTCGGCGTCAGCCGCAACCCGCTCGGCGTCAGCTCCGTCCGC
Organism: Spirochaetaceae bacterium; assembly: GCA_028821475.1. Taxonomy (GTDB): domain Bacteria; phylum Spirochaetota; class Spirochaetia; order SZUA-6; family Bin103; genus Bin103. Next base: position 19,237 of record JAPPGB010000002.1, on the reverse strand, counting down.
CGGCCGAACACGCGTTCGGAGCCTATTACCCGCGCCCGGCCACCGGTCAGGCGCTCGCCGGGAGCGGCGACCAGCAGCTCCACCTCCTCGCCCACGTCCAGCAGGCCCAGGTCGTCGGCGGCCAGGAACACCTGGTGGCGCGACAGCTCACGGGCGCGGAACTCCAGGAGCCGGGTCTTGCCATCCGCCATCAACTGGCGCAGGTAGACCGGGACGGAAACGTACTCGGGCACCGGTGGAGGTCAGGCGCCGCCTACTTGCGGCGCCGCCAGAACCGGAACTTCTCCACGTACCCGCAGTCGTCCGGCAGGTAGCGGGAGAACAGGGCGTGCAGGATGGTCACCTGCCGGCACTCCGCGCACTCCTTGAAGCGGGTGTCGTAGGTCGTGCACAGGTTGCTTTCGGTATCCAGAAACCGGCACGGCAGATCCTTGTGCACCACCAGCTCGCCGGCCACGCGGTCGCGCCGGTAGCAACATGCGCCGCACTGGGTACAGATGTCGTCCCACCACTCCCTTACCGGACGCGCCGTGCCGCTCTCCATCGCGGAGATGATACCCGGACCGGCAGCCGTACGCCACCCCGCTTGCCCGCCGCGCGCGGCCCGCGCCCGGTGCGCAACCCCGCACCCGTACCCGCCGCGTACCCGCCCCGTGCCCGGCACCTCGCCGACATCCGGCATTACGCGCATCGCACTGCGCCGCGGCCCCGAGTGGCGGCTATAATCGGAGTCGCATGCGCTTCCGCGGCGCGGTGCTGGCGACCTTCTCAGCGCTGCTCTTGGCCCTGGCCCTGCCCAACGACCTGCTCCCATACGGCAGTCCGCTGTTCGGCGTCCTGGCGCTGGCCCCCCTCCTGGCCGCCGTCTACCGGACCCGCAGCTACGCCGCCGCCGCGCGCCTCGGGGTGTTGTTCGGCGCGGTGTCGAGCGTCGCCAGCAACTTCTGGCTGGTGTTCTTCCAGAGCTTCTCGGTGTGGACGCTTGGCGGCGTCACACTCGCCTACGCCGGCTACTTCGCCGTGCTGGCGCCGCTGCTGCGCTTCGTCGCCGGTGCGCTGGACAGCGGACCGGGCGGCATGCCGGGCGGCATGGCATCCGCTGTGCTGGGCGGCATGGGTTCCGCCATGCCGCGCGCGTACCGTCCGATTGCCGTCGCCGCACTGTGGACGCTGTACGAATTCCTGAAGTCGTCCGGCTTCCTCGGCTACCCCTGGGGGCTGATCGCCTACCCGGTGCACGCCATCACGCCGCTGGTCCAGTTCGTGGACATCACCGGGGTGTGGGGCCTGTCCCTGCTGATGGCGCTGGTCAACGCCGTCGCCGCCGAGTGGCTCGACCTTGCGCTGCACGGGCGCCGGCCGCCGCGCCCTCCGGCACGCCTGTGGCAGACCACCGGAGCGGCCGCGCTCCTGGTCGCCGCCGCGCTCGGTTACGGCGCCGTCGCTCTGGGGCGCCCCGTGCCGCGCGCCGCGACGCTCGACGTGGTGCTGGTGCAGCACAACGCCAACCCGTGGCAGAGCGGCGACGACGGCGGCGTCCTGGCCACCTTGCAGCGCCTCACCCGCGAAGGCGTGGCGGCGGACGCCACCCCGCCCGACCTGGTGGTATGGAGCGAGACCGCCGTGCGCTGGCCGGTGATCGGTGCGCTGGCCGCCTCCTCCTCGGACCGGGACGCGGACGGCGCGGACGCCAAACCGCTCGTCCCCGGCCCGCTCACCGGGCTGCCGGTAGCGCTGCTCACCGGCGTGCCCTGGGTGGTGAGCGAAGACCCGCTCGCCGCCATGAATGCCGCCGCGCTGGTAGCACCCGGCGGCGCCGTGCTCCACCACTACGGCAAGCAGCACCTGGTACCGTTCGCGGAGAGCGTGCCGTTCTGGGAGGTGCCGGCGATCCGCCGCCTGTTCCGCGACGTCATCGGCCTGCAGGCGACGTGGGTGCCGGGCAATTCGGCGACCATATACGAGCTGCCGGTGCGCGACGGCGGCACGGTGCGCTTCGCCACCCCGATCTGCTTCGAGGATGCCTTCCCCTACCTGAACCGCCGCTTCGTGCGCGCCGGCGCCGACCTGCTGATCAACCTCACCAACGACGCCTGGTCGCAGACCGTATCCGCCGAGACGCAGCACTTCGTGGCCGCCCGGCTGCGCGCGGTCGAGAACCGGCGCGTGCTGATCCGCGCCACCAACGGCGGCGTCACCGCCGCGGTCGATCCGTGGGGCCGCCTGATCGGCTCGCCGGCGCCGCTGTTCACGGAGACCGCGCTGCGCCTCCGGGTACCGGTGTACCGCCCCGCCGGCGACACCGTGTATACCCGTTTCGGCGACTGGCTGCCGGCACTGCTCGGCGTCCTGCTGGTGCCGCTCCTCGTTACCCGGCAGCGGCGCGCGGCGCGAACCAGATAGCGTACCGGCCGCCGTGCTCGTGCAACCGGCAGCGCGGCCCGAAGATCGCCTGCAGATTGCGCGCGGTGAGGGCTTCGCGCGGCGTCCCGCGCGCCACCGCGCGCCCGCGGTCGAGCAGCAGCACGCCGTCGTAGGAGCTGGTGATCTCGGCGATGTCGTGGGTCACGTACACCACCGTCAGTTCCGGGCGCTGCCGGAACAGCGCGCCGAGGTCTTCCAGGAAGCGTTCGCGGGCAGCCGGGTCGAGGCCGATCGCCGGCTCGTCGAGCAGCAGCAGTTCCACGTCCGGAGCCAGGGCGCGCGCGATCAGCACGCGCTGCCGTTCGCCGGTCGACAAGGTAGCGAAGCGGCGCTCGGCCAGGTGGCTCACGGCCAGCAGGTCGAGCTGCGCACAGGCGCGCGCGCGGTCCGCCGCCGGTACCTCGCCATACAGCACCAGGCCGCCCCGCGCGCGTGCGGCCACCACCTCGGCAGCACTCATGAACGGCGGTATCTGGTAGCGGACGTCGCTGTGCACCCAGCCGATGCGCGCGCGCAGCAGGCGCAGGTCGGTGCGTCCGAACCGCTCGCCGAGCACCTCGAGCGTACCCTCGGAGGGATAGGAGTAGCCGGAGAACAGCCGCACCAGCGACGTCTTGCCGCTGCCGTTCGGGCCCAGCAGCACCCAGCGCTCGCCCGCTCCGACCGTCAGCGTGATGGCGTCGAGAATGCGCGCCCCGTCGATGATCAGCCCGATGCCGCGCGCCGCAACCGCCGGCGGCGGGCGGCGTCCATCACCGTCCGGCGTACGCTAGTCTCCCACCGCGGTGGTGTTCATCGAACGCAGGAACGCCTCGTTGTTCTTGCTCAGGCGCATGCGCTCAAGCAGCAGCTCGATCACGCTCACCTCGTCCATCGGGCCGATCACCTTGCGCAGCACCCACATCTTGGCCAGCTCCTCGGCGGACAGCAGCAGTTCCTCCTTGCGGGTGGCCGACGCGTTGATGTTGACCGCGGGGTACAGCCGGCGGTCCGCGAGCCTGCGGTCGAGCTTGATCTCCATGTTGCCGGTGCCCTTGAACTCCTCGAAGATCACCTCGTCCATGCGGCTGCCGGTCTCGATCAGGGCGGTCGCGATGATCGTCAGCGAACCGCCCCACTGGATGTTGCGGGCCGACCCGAAGAAGCGCTTCGGCTTGGCCAGCGCGTTGGCGTCAACGCCCCCGGAGAGGATCCGGCCCGAGTGCGGCGCCAGGGTGTTGTATGCCCGGGCGAGGCGGGTGATCGAATCCAGCAGGATGACCACATCGCGGCCCTGCTCCACCCGCCGTTTCGCCTTGGCCATCACCATTTCGGCCGCGTGGCGATGCCGTCCGGCCGACTCGTCGAAGGTGGACGCGACCACCTCGCCGCGGGTCGTCTCGATCATCTCCGTGACCTCTTCCGGACGCTCGTCGATGAGAAGCACGAAGAGGTCGACCTCGGGGTGATTGGCCGAGATCGCGTTGGCCATGTGGCGCAGGATGGTCGTCTTGCCGGCCTTCGGCGGCGATACGATCAGGCCCCGCTGCCCCATCCCCACCGGCGCGATGAGGTCCATCATGCGCATCGCCAGGTCGCCTCCCGGAACCTCGAGCGTGAGCCGCTCGTCGGGGTAGCGTGGCCGCAACGCCTCGAAGCTCGCCCGCTGGCGCGCGGCTTCCGGACGGTCTCCGTTGACGTGGTCGATGCTGACGAGCATCAGATGGCGCTCGCCGCTGGAGGGAGGACGTACCGGTCCGGCCAGCACATCCCCGGTGCGCAGGCCGTAGGAACCGATTTGCGCACGGCTCACGTAGGCGTCGTCCGGGCCGGAGACGTAGTTCCATCCGGACGACCGGAGGAAGCCGTAGCCCTCCGGCACGATGTCGAGCACGCCTTCGGCCCGCGGCGTCTCGTTCCGCCCAAGGAGCCCCTGGTAGATCGTGAAGATCAGATCCTGCTTGCGGAGCCCGGCGTAGTGCGGGATGTTCAGCGCTTCCGCGTAGCCGTGCAGTTCGGCTACGGTGCTATTCTTGAGTTCGGCGATTTCCATCGGGAGCCAGGAGGTCAAGTTGCCCGGTGCCGATCCAGCGTGGGACGACCTACTGGTGATACACGGGATGGGCAGGGTGGGCGGCTACCGGGTGGTCCGGGGACAAATCCGGCCCGGTATCTCCGAGGAAGATATGAAAAAGATCGTGGATTGGGCCGACCAGGTCCACACCCACGCCGGAGCCGACGGGACCGGACTGGTCGCGGTGCGGCGCGACGGACCGCCTCACCGGGACAACCTGGTCCTCCACCTGTTCCTGTTCGCGGCCGCTCTGGGCAGTGCTGTCGTGGCGGGCGGCTTTCTTGCCGGGACCGATGTGCTCGATACCCGTTTCGCACAGATCGGCGGGGTCTGGCTGCCGGTGCCGACCGGGTTCGAGGTCGGCGAGTTGGCCGTGGGGCTGGCTTTCGGCCTGACCTTCATCGGCATCCTGTTCGGCCACGAAATGGGGCACTACCTGACCGCGCGCCGGCACGGCGTCCCCGTCTCCCTCCCGTGGTTCATCCCCTTCCCGCCGTACTTCTCTCTGGTCGGCACGCTGGGAGCCTTCATCCGCCTCAAGGGTCCGATGATGCGGCGGTCGGTGCTCTTCGACATCGGGGTTGCGGGGCCGCTGGCCAGCTTCGCGCTGTCGTTGCCGGTCCTCTTCGCGGGACTCGGCCTGTCGGAGGTGATGTGGACGACCGACGCGGGACTCTATCCCTTCGTCGTACACTTCGCCGGCGAACCGATACGTATCGGAAGCAACATCCTGTTGCACTTCGCCGCCGCCGCCGCCGTCCCCGGTTTCGAGGAGGGCTCGGCGGTCCTCCTGCATCCCCTGGCCTTCGCGGGATGGCTCGGCATCTTCGTCACCGCGCTCAACCTTCTGCCGGTGGGCCAGCTGGACGGGGGACACATCCTCTACGCGGTTGCCGGCTCCAGGCAGCGAGCCTTCACCCTCGCCTTCATCGCCGTGCTCGTCCCGCTTGGCCTGCTGTGGTGGGGCTGGTGGCTGTGGGGGGCAATAGCGCTGGCGCTGAGCCGGGGGAGACTTGCGCACCCTCCGGTGCTTGCTGAGGATATCCCCGTGGGGAGGGCGCGGACGATACTGGGGTGGGTGGCCCTCGCGCTTTTCGTAGTCAGTTTCTCACCTGCACCGCTGGAGTTATAGCCCGTGGCAAGAGTCCTCCCGCCATTCCGCGGCGCGAGGTAGCGTGGCCAGGCACAACCGGCAGGGCCGGGGCGTGGACCAGTACGGGTTGCAGTACCGGATCAGCTATCCACCGGATTGGCTGGACCGGATCCGGGTCACGCGCCGGCTCCCGTCGGGTCGACAGTCGACCCGGACGCTCTTCAGGAATCCGGCCAGGAAACCCGTGGGGGAGGTGAGCAGCGTCGTAAGGACCACGATCACGAGTGAAGAGCAGGGTCTCGAGGTCACGGTGTCCTTCGGCACCGGTTACGGACGCGTGAACGAAGTCGAGGTCGAATGGCAGGACCCGGCGGGCCCTCCGGATCAAATGGACCGGGTCAGCTTCAGGCTTACGGGGTTCCCTCCGGTCTGAACTCCGCTCGGCGATGACTCGACGGGCGGTGCGCCGGCCCGGCAGCCGCCCGGCATGCGCCTCGCCGCGCACGGCACCCGGAGATTCAGCCACGGAGCAACCGAGTTTCGGTTACTTTTTTCAATGGTGCTTTTCCCTGTCGCCGACCACCTCCTCAGGCCCTTCGCCGCATCGGGCAGGAGAACCCTCGCGGCGCTCGGTTCGGTGGGCCGGGCATGGGCGCTTTTCGCGGGATCGTTCCGGGCGATCGGCGATCTTCGCGTGTGGGGTCCCATGCTGCTGCCCCAGATGGCCCGTATCGGCGTCGCGTCGGTGCCCATCGCCCTCTTCATCGCGACCTTCACCGGGATCGTCATGTCGCTGCAGGCGTCCTACACGCTGACCGGGACGATTCCGCTCTATTTCGTGGGAACCCTGGTCGGCAAGACCATGATTCTGGAGCTGGGCCCCGCCCTTACCGGACTGACGCTGGCGGGCCGCGTCGGCGCCAACATCTCGGCCGAACTCGGCACCATGCGCGTCACCGAACAGGTGGACGCTTTGGAGACGCTGGCCTACAACCCGCTCGCGTACCTGGTCGTACCCAGGGTCCTGGCCGGTCTGGTGATGTTCCCCTTCGTCGTCCTGCTGGCCATCGCCATGGGGATCGCATCGGGGTGGATCACCGCGCTCGAGCTGCTGGACATGTCCTCGGCCGAGTTCATCAAAGGGCTCCGGCTCTTCTTCGCGCCGTGGGACGTGTGGTTCGCGGTCATCAAGTCGGTCTCCTTCGGCGCCGTGGTGACCGGCGTCGGCTGCTTCTGCGGACTCCAGACCGAGCAGGGGGCCGAGGGCGTGGGGAAGAGCGCGACCCGCACGGTGGTCCTATCGAGCATGCTCATCCTGTGTCTGGACGCCTTCTGGGCGGCGACGCTGCTGTGAGCATTCAGCTGGCGGGCCTCCGGAAGTCGTTCGGGAAGAAGGAAGTGCTCCGGGGGTTCACGCTCACCGTCGAGGACGGAGAGACCTTGGCCATCGTCGGCCCGTCGGGTTGCGGCAAGTCGGTGCTCCTGAAGCACCTCGTGGGACTGTTGCGACCGGATGCGGGCACGGTCTTCGTGGACGGACAGTCGGTGCCCGACCTGCGCAAGAAGGAGCTGGTGAGGCTGCGGCGGCGCATCGGATACGTCTTCCAGTTCGCGGCGCTCTTCGATTCCATGACCATCGCGGCCAATATCGGGATGGGTCTTCGGAGACTCCCCGGATGGGACCGCAGACGCATCGAATCGCGGGTGGCCGAGTGCCTGGGGCTCGTCGACCTGAACGGCCTGGGCGATCGGTATCCGGCCCAGCTGAGCGGAGGCCAGCGGAAGCGCGCCGGGCTGGCGAGAGCCATCGCGGCTTCGCCCAAGTACCTGCTCTACGACGAACCCACCACCGGGCTGGACCCGGTGACGACTTCGGTGATCGACCGGCTCATATTGAGAATGCGGGACGAGCTGGGAGTCACGGCGCTGGTGGTCACCCACGACATGACCAGCGCCTTCCGCGTCGCCGACAGGATCACCCTGCTTCACGAGGGCAGGGCCCGGTTCACCGGGCCACCGGCCGAGATCCGCACCGCGGCCGACACTGTGCTCAGGGGGTTCGTGGACGGGGATCCCGCACTCTACTATGGAGGACAGAACGATGGAGCGTAGACGAGAAATACTGGTCGGAGCGGTGGTGGTGCTGGGGATCGCGGTTGGGGTGGTGGGCACGATCTGGCTCAAGGGAGGGTGGGGGAGCAACCAGGTGGCACTGCGCACGGCGTCCACCAGCGTGGGACAGCTCGTGGCCGGGGCGTCGGTGAAGTTTCGCGGCGTCGCGGTGGGGCGCGTCGAGTCGGTGACTGTGGTGCCGACGGGCGAGGCCGTCATGGTCGAGATGACGGTGCGGCCCGACCTGGCCATCCCGTCCGACGCGGCCGTGGTCATCGCGCCCGAGTCGTTTTTCGGGGACTGGCAGGCGGAGATCACGACCCGCGACGAGTACGGCTCGCTGACCTTCTACGAGCACGCCGAAGGTGGCGTCCTCGCGGGAGCCGCGCTGCCCGACTTCTCCCGCCTCACGGCGACCGCCGACGAGATCGCCCGCAGACTGACCGTGATGTCGGACAGGTTCGAGCTCGCCTTCACGGAGGAGACGGCGCTCAATCTCAGGCATCTGATCGACAACCTCGGGGCGATCAGCGACGATCTCACGACGATGATCGCGCAGCAGGCGGCCCGCTTCGACGAGCTTTCCGTTGGTGTGACCGAGTCCGCCCGGGAATTCACCGCCGCGGCCAGGGTGGCCCGCTCGACGCTCGAGAAGATGGACGGGATCCTCTCGGATGCGGACGTGGGAGCGCTGTTGGGCAACGCGGGCGAGAGCATGGAGAACCTCAAGACCCTGACGGGTGACATGAGAGCTGCGATGACCGAACTGCGGACCGCCGCGCAGCAGGGCTCGGCCACGATGACCAGGCTCGAAACACTTCTGGCCAGTGCGGAGTCGGGGGAGGGGTTGCTGGGACGCCTGCTCGGCGATCCGGCGCTGGCCGAGGGGGCCACGGAGGCGGTGGCGAACCTGAACCGGCTGCTGGCCGACATCAAGGAGAATCCGACGCGCTACCTGAGCTTTTCCATCTTCTAGAGCAATGAACACTCGGCAATCCCCACGAATCGAACGCAGCGCCGGCGGCGTGGTGGTACGCCCGCTGGCCGGTGACTGGCACGCGCTCCTGATCAAGGATCCATACGGGAAGTGGTCGCTGCCCAAGGGCCACATCGAGGGCGGCGAGAGCCTTCGGGAGGCCGCCGTCCGTGAAGTGGAGGAGGAGACCGGGATCAGGCCGGAAGTGGTCGGTCCCAGGATCGACACGGTGGACTGGACCTTCCGGAAGGGCGACGAGACGATCCACAAGTACTGCACCTACTTCCTGATGCGCAGCCGCAACGGCGAGGCGGTGCCACAGGCCGACGAGGGGATCACCGCGTGCATGTGGCTGCCGGTGCGCGACGCCGCATCCCGGATCAGGTACGCCGACACGCGTGAGGTGGTCCTTCGCGCAGACGACAAGATCGCCGAGGCGGGCTGGTGAGCGCCGCCGGGGGCGACCGGAACGAGGGCTCCTGGCGCCTTGCGCAGGGAGCGGTGCTGGTGCTGGTGGCAGGCTTCTTCCTCTACAGCCTGCGAGACCTCCTCAATCCCTTCCTCCTCTACTGGGTGGTCATCGCCCTGCTGGTGCCCTTCCGCGGCGTCCGCGGCCACGCGCTGGTGGTCACGGTCGCCACGCTGCTCGCCGGCGTTTGGGTACTGGACACCGCAGGCTCCCTGCTGGCCCCGTTCTTCCTGGCCTTCGTCCTCGCGTACATCCTGGATCCGATCGCGGACCGGGTCTCTGCGCATCGGCGCATCAACCGCACCGCGGCGATCTTCCTGATCCTCGTGCCGGCGCTGGCGGCGGGCGCAGCGGTGCTGGGGTTCGGACTGCCGGAAGTCGTGCGACAGGCGGGGGACCTGATTGCGTATCTGACTGAATGGGTCAAGGGGTTGGATGATCCCGCCGACCTCGGATTCGACATACCGTTCGTGGACGAGGCGGCGGCACTGACCAGGCTCAGGGCCCTCGACATCGGAGCGTTTCTGGAGGAACAGAAGGGCGCGATCGCGAGCGGGGCCTGGGATACCTTCCTGGGGTTGGGCCGCGGCGTCGGCGCGCTCTTCACGGTGCTCAGCTACCTGGTTCTCACGCCCGTGCTGATGTTCTACCTGTTGCGCGACTACGACCGGATCATCGCCCGGGCCGACGATCTCCTGCCGGGAAGGGTCCGGGAAGGCGCGCGCGGCTTCTTCCACGAATACGATGATCTGCTTTCACGCTACCTGCGAGGCCAGGTCGCGACGGCACTTCTGACCGGGGCGATCACCTGGATCGGCCTCATGATCGTCGGTTTCCCTTACGCATTCATGCTCGGGGTGACCGTCGCGGTGCTCGGAGTCGTCCCCTACCTGGGGGTGGTCGTGTCGCTGATTCCCGCGGTGATCCTGGCGCTGATCAGCGAGGACATCGGGATGTCGCTGCTCAAGGTGGGCGTCGTCTACGGCGTCGCGCAGGGGCTGGAAAGCGCCGTGATCAGTCCGCGGATCGTGGGGGAATCGGTGGGACTGCACCCGGTGTGGATCCTGCTGGCGCTCTCGCTCGGCGGCTTCTTCTTCGGGTTCGTGGGACTGCTGATCGGCGTGCCGCTCGCGGTGGCCGTGAAGCTGCTGCTGGTGCGAACCCTGGAACGGTACCGGGATTCGGCGCTATACAAGGATGAGGCGGCCGCGTAGGGGCCGGGCCGGACGATCGGTGGCGGACCGCAGGGGTACCCAATCACAGCAAACCTGACCAATCCACATGTCTGACAACCACGTCGAAAACCTGGTGATCGTGGGCTCCGGGCCCGCGGGCTGGACCGCGGCCATCTACGGGGCGCGCGCGAATCTGAATCCGCTGGTCTACGAAGGTGCCGGCAGCCGAACCATGATCCCCGGCGGGCAGCTCATGTTCACCACCGACGTTGAGAACTACCCGGGCTTCGCGGACGGGATCGGCGGCATCGAGATGATGATGGAGTTCAAGAAGCAGGCGTTACGCTTCGACACGCGCGTGGTGACCGAGGATATCGTTCATGTGAACTTCAGCCGTCGTCCGTTTGAACTGAAATCGTCAACGGGAACGGTGGTGCGCGCGCGCACGGTGGTGGTGGCGACCGGTGCGAACGCGCGCTGGCTGGGGGTGCCGGGGGAGGAGCGGCTGGCGCAGAGCGGGGGCGGGGTGTCGGCGTGCGCGGTGTGCGACGGGGCGCTGCCGGTCTTTCGGGGACAGGTGCTGGCCGTGGTGGGCGGCGGCGACAGCGCCATGGAGGAGGCGCTCTATCTGACCAAGTTTGCCAGCGAGGTGCTGCTGATTCACAGGAGGGACGAGCTGCGGGCCTCGAAGATCATGCAGGAACGGGCCCTGGCCAGCGAGAAGATGACGTTCCTGTGGAACAGCGTGGTGGAGGAGGTGCTGGGGGACGAGGTGATCACCGGGCTCAGGCTGCGTGATACGGTGACGGGGGAGGGCAGGGAGGTGGCGGTGGGGGGGATGTTCGTGGCGATCGGGCACGATCCGAATACGGCGTTTCTGCGTGGGCAGATCGATTTGAAGGAGAACGGGTATGTGCGGTTGCCGACGCCATGGAGGACCGAGACGAATGTGCCGGGGGTGTTCGCGGCGGGGGACGTGATGGACGACTACTACCGGCAGGCGGTGTCGGCGGCGGGGACGGGGTGCATGGCGGCGCTGGAGGCGGAGCGGTTCCTGGCCCATGGGGGGTGAGGGGGGGCGATTCGAGGAGTCCAATCGCGTCCTCGGTCTGGTCCATCGTTCCTCTCACACGCTTCTTATCCGCTCGCGGAGTGTGCCGATCTCCCACAGCGGGACCACCGTGATCCGCTCGCTCACCTGGTATGTCCGAGTGGCGGGACACACCACGAACAAGTGATCCACCCCCAGCGCATCCGCCGAGGCGCGAGTCCTGCGCGATACGGACGGCGACTCGCTGAACTTGATCTCGAATCCCGTCCAGCGACCTTCGACGGTGGCAAGCAAATCCAGCTCCCCGCCCCCGTGCGCGGCCCAGAACCATGCGTCCGCCGGCCGCAGAACGCGCAGCAGCTGCTCGATCACGAACCCCTCCCAGGAAGCTCCGACACGCGGATGCGAAAGCAGCGCCGTGTCGTGCGGAATACCCAGCAGGGTATGAAGCAGGCCCGTGTCGCGCAGGTAGACCTTGGGTGCCACGTCTGGCCGTGCGAATGCGCCAGCATGGTCCAGAAGCGCCGCATCGCTGCGGCGGGAATGGAAATCCCGAGCTGGGGCACGTCCCGCTCCAGGAAGGTGCTTACGAACGAGTCCCGCCAGGCACGGCTGTCGTCGTCGGACGCAGCCAGGTAGGAGCGGGGGAAGCCTCCGCGCACCCAGAGGTCGCGCCACTGCGGCGCACCGGTCTCGTCAAGCCCGAAGCCGCTCATTTCGATGAGTTCCACCCGCCCGGCCAGCGTTTCCGAGACTCCGCGCACCAGATCCGGCGACGCGCTGCCCAGGACCAGAAACCGCGTCCGGGAACCCGGCCGGTCCACCAGCACCCGAAGAGCCGAAAAGAGCTTCGGCATCCGCTGCACCTCGTCCAGCACCACCAGTCCATCCAGGTGAAAACTCGGAGTGCGCATCCGAGATTTCGTGTGAACGGAGGGTGAATTCCAGTGGACCAGCGGCGATGCATCGCGGAGGCGGGCCTGAGCTGGTCGACGCTACTCGCGGCGGGTCTCGGTCGGTTCCGGTAGCGGTGGATTGGCCGCGTCCTTCGGGATCCCATAGTCCTTTCTGGCCGCGATGTCGTACCGGGCACCCTTCTCGTCCTGGTGGGATCCCCAGGACTGCGCGGCCGACGCCTGAGGATCGCCGGTTCACAAGTCGATCGTCGGCGGCCTCTTACACCCCCACCGCGCCCCCCCATCCACCACGATCACCTCGCCCGTGACGTAATCGGCCCGCGCCAGAAACCGCACCGCTTCCACCACATCACCCGGGGTCCCGATCCTTCCCAGCGGCACCTGCCCGCGCGCACGCTCGGCATCCGCTTCGCTGTAGTGCGTCGGCAGCAGCACGTCCCCCGGTGCGATCGCGTTTACCCGCACCTCGGGCGCCAGCCGTCGCGCCATCACCCGGGTGAGATGCAGCAGGCCCGCCTTCGCCACCGAGTGGACCGGGTGGCTCGTCCACGGTTGCAGCGCCGACAGGTCGACGATGTTCACCACCGATCCGCGCGCGGCGCGCAGCAGCTCCGCCGTCTCCCGCACCATCAGGAAAGGGGCCCGCAGGTTCACCGCCATGACCGCGTCCCACTCGTCCGTGGTCGCTTCCAGCAGATCGCCCGCGACGAACGACGCCGCCGAGTTAACGAGAAGGTCCAGTCTGCCGAAGTGTTCGGTGGCCGCGCGGGCCAGGCGCACCGCATCACCTTCGCGCGAGAGGTCGGCCTGGACCGTGTGGACGCGCCTGCCCAACAGGCTTGCCTCTTCGGCCACTGCTTCGGCACCCGCCGCTGAGGAGCGGTGACTAACGACCAGATCGTAGCCGGCTTCGGCCAGTCCCAGCGCGATGGCTCGGCCGACTCTGATCCCGCCACCGGTCACCAGTCCAACCGGATTGTCCGTGCCTTTCATTCGGGTTGGTTCCCCTCCGCCACCGTCGCGGCGGCGCACTAGATTTATCGGCGACTCCTCTCCAGCCCCCCACCACATACAAGCATACGACAATGTCCAATTCCCACCGAATCGAAAGGGACTCCATGGGCGACGTGCGGGTTCCCGCCGACGCCCTCTACGGCGCCCAGACCCAGCGGGCCGCCGAGAACTTCCCCATCAGCGGACGGCGCTTTACACGGCGGTTTATCGAGGCGCTCGGGCGACTCAAGGAGGCGGCCGCCGAGACCAACGCCGAGCTCGGCCTGGTCGCGACCGAGCTCACCGACGCGATCGCCGACGCGTCCCGCGAGGTGGCCGCCGGCGACTGGGACGACCACTTCCCCCTCGACATCTACCAGACCGGGTCCGGCACCTCGACCAACATGAACGCCAACGAGGTGATCGCGGCGCTGGCCAACCGGGCGCTCGGCGACGCTGCCCATGTCCACCCGAACGACCACGTCAACTACGGCCAGTCGTCGAACGACATTATCCCGACGGCGATCCACGTCTCGTGCCGGGCCGCGATCCGCGACGAGCTGGTCCCCGCGCTCGGCTCGCTGCAGGGCGCGCTGGCCGCCAAGGCCCGCGACTTCGACCGCATCGTCAAGTCCGGCCGCACCCACCTGATGGACGCGACACCCGTCCGCCTGGGCCAGGAGTTCGGGGGGTATGCGCGTCAGGTCGCGAAGGGAATCGAGCGCGTGGAGCGGGCCGGCGAGGAGATGGCCGAGGTCGCGCTCGGAGGGACCGCGACCGGGTCCGGCATCAACACCCACCCGGAGTTCGCCGCCCGCACGATGGCGCGGGTCGCGGAGCGCTACGGCATCGACTTCCGTGAAGCGGAGGACCACTTCGAGGCCCAGGGTGCGAAGGACGCTTGCGTGTCGCTGGCGGGCGCGCTGAACACCGTCGCCGCGAGCCTCATGAAGATCGCCGACGACGTGCGCTGGCTCGCGAGCGGCCCCACCTCGGGCATCTCGGAGATCCAGCTTCCGGCTGTGCAGCCGGGCAGTTCGATCATGCCGGGGAAGGTCAATCCGGTGATCTGCGAGGCACTCATGATGGTTTGTGCGCGGGTTGCTGGTAACGCCACCACCGTCACCATCGCCGGTCAGCGCGGCAACTTCGAACTCAACGTGATGATGCCGGTCATCGCTGATGCGCTCCTGGAGTCGATCACCCTGCTGGCCAACGCGTCCCGGGTCTTCACCGACCGTTGCGTGGTGGGGATTGCCGCGCGGCCGGAGCGGGCGCGAGAACTGCTCGAGCGGAATCCCTCGATCGCGACCGCGCTCAACGCCTACATCGGATACGACAAGGCGGCGGTGGTGGCCAAGAAGGCGGCCGCCGAAGGGCGCTCGGTGCGCGAGGTGGTGGAGGAGATGGGGCTGATTTCGGCGGAGCAGATGGACGATGCGCTGGATGTGCGGGGGATGACGGAGCCGGGGATTCCGGGGAAGGGTTGAGGGAGACGGACCGCCCCGGATCCGGGCGCGAGCATGTCGTCACTGGACCGATTTTCGTCCCGCCATTGCGGTCGGGCCGATCCCTCCCCATATTCGCTTCGTGCTGGAGGGCTTCGTATTTGAGCCAACACTGGAAGAGCCGGGACTACCTCCCGCCGCGGACGTCACGCCTCGGAAACGGGGACGGCGAAACCGGTGGGGGAGTCACCACGAGTTGACCCCGGGCTTCAGCTTACTCCCTCCGGCACAATCGGCGGCCTCGGCCGCTGAAGGCCGGCGCTCCTTCGCGGGACGCCGGCCTTTACTTTTGTAGCAGTCCGTGGAGGAGTCCGCCTGAGAAGGGAGCACCCATGCCGCGTGTCCGCATCACCCGGCGCCTGCACTTCTGCGCCGCCCACCGCCTGGCCCGCGAGGACTGGAGCGAGGAAAGGAACCGGCGCGTCTTCGGGGACTGCGCCAACCCGAACTGGCACGGCCACAACTACGACCTGGAGGTGACCGTGGCCGGCCCGGTTGACGAGGAGACCGGGTACGTCATGGATCTGGGAGCGCTGAAGGCCCTCGTGAACCGCCTCGTGGTGGACGACCTGGATCACAGCAACCTCAACCTCGATGTCCCGTGGCTGGAGGGCATCATCCCGTCCACCGAGAACCTGGCGGTGGCCATCTGGGAGCGGATCGTGGCGCACATTCCGGCGCCGGCCGCGCTGGACAGGGTGGTGTTGTGGGAGACGCCGCGGCAGTGGGCGGAGTATCGCGGTGAGTGAGGGGGAAGAGGCGTCCGGAGGTACTACGGTGATTTCGGGTGGAGCTACCGTGCTCCCCGGGCGCCAGACGGGACGGGCCGATGACGCGCGGCCACGCCGCACCACGCTGGTCACCGGTGCCACGGGAGGGATCGGCGAAGCGGTCGCGCGGAGGCTGGCCACCGACGGATTCAAGGTATATGCGGGCGGACGCCGCAAGGAACGCCTGGAGCGGCTGGCAGGCGAGATCGGCGGGATGGCCCTCCCCTTCGACGTGACCGCCGGGATGGATGTGGCGGCTGCGCGGGCCATCGTGGAGTCCGGGGGCGCAGGGCTGCACGTGCTCGTTAACGCCGCGGGCGTCTTCGACCTGGCACCGGTGGTTGACACCCGCGAGGGGATCCTGGTCCGGAACCTGTCAGTGAACCTGGCCGGGGCCGTGAATGTTACACGGGCATTTCTGCCGGGAATGCTCGAGGCAGCGTCAGGGCTGGTCGTCAACGTGGGGTCTGTGGCTGGCTGGCGGGCCTTCCCGGACAATGCCGCCTACTCCGCCTCCAAGTACGGCTTGCGCGGCTTCCACGACGTGCTGCTCGAGGAACTGCGGGGCACCGGCGTCAGGGCGTGCCTGCTGGAGCCGGGGGCCGTGGATACCGCGCTGTGGGATCCGCTTGACCCGGACTCGGCGCCTCACCTGCCCGATCGCGCCCATATGCTGCGCCCCGAGGATGTGGCGCGTGCCGTGGGTTTCGTCGCGGGCCTGCCCGGGACCGTCGCGGTCCCGCTGCTCAGGATCGAGCGCGCGTGAACGTCACCCTCACCGACCACCTGGTCTGTCCGCGCTGCGGGCCGCCGTTCGGGCTGGTGCTGCTGGCGCGCGAAGTGCGTGAACGGCGCGTGCACGAGGGGGAATTCGGGTGTCCGAACTGCCGGGACAGGTTTCCGGTGGAGGGGGGGTTCGGGGATTTGAGGCCGCCGCCGCTGGGGGTGGGGCCGGGGGAGGAGGGTGGCGTCGCGGAGGTCGAGGAGGAGAGCGGGGTTGGCGGGTCCGAAGGGGACCCGCGCGGCGTTGGTGATCTGCAGGCGTCGGCGCTGCGTCTGGGGGCAGCGCTGGGTGTGACGGGCGGACCCGGGCTGGTGGTGGTGTCGGATGGTCACCGGGCTGAGGCGGCCGCGCTGGCGCGGCTGGTGCGCGGGATCGAGGTGGTGGTGGTGGGGTGGGGGGGACGGGGCCTGAGCGGTGACGGCGTGAGCGCGTTCGTGACCGGGCCGAGGCTGCCGCTACGCGATGCGGTGGCTCGGGGGGTGGTGGTGGAGGGGGGGAGTGGGGCGGGGTGGTGGGGGGAGTGTTTCCGGGTGGTGATGCCGGGGGGGCGGATCGTGATCACCGGTGCGACGGGGGAGGCGCGGGAGTGGGTGGTGGCCGCCGGGCTGGTGACGCTGCTGGACGAGGGTGGGATGGTGGTGGGGGGGGTGGCCGCGCCGGGTACGGGGCCGCGCATGGGGCGGTGGGGTGGGGTGGGGGGGGATGGACCTTGAAGCCGGGGTGTGGTGCTTCTAGCTTTTCTGGCCTTCAGCAGGGGCCTGTAGCTCAGGTGGTTAGAGCGCACGCCTGATAAGCGTGAGGTCGGTGGTTCAAGTCCACCCAGGCCCATAAGGACTTACCGATTTGCGGGGTGTCCCAAGACCGCGGCGGACGGTTGACAGCCGCGTAGCCCACCCACCACGGTAGACGGCGACTCGATGGAGCCGCTCCTCTCAAGCGGCGACCGCGTCCTCATTGACGTGAGGCTAGGAGCGGTGAATGGCGACCCCCCTTGCCCGCGCGGCTCGTGGCGACCACCCAGGAGAGGCCGTACGCTGTCCTGTCGGTTGTCTTTGGTCTAAAGGCTCCCGGAGAGGGGGCTGTAAAACTGTCGGTTGACGGAATCCTGACCGAGAGATGGAGCCATGAAGAGCCTGCCCGAGCGGATCATGGGGTACGCCGAAGCCAAGCCGGAGGCCACGCCGATACAGGCGGAGGACCTCCTGCACTTCGGTGACCGCGCGGCCGTGAGCCGGGCGCTCTCCCGCCTCGCACGTTCTGAGCGACTCATGCGGATCTGTCGTGGCATCTATATGCGCCCGATCCAGACCCGCTTCGGGCTTCGCGCACCCAGTCTGGACCAAGCCATCACCGCGCTCGCGAGCCTCTGGGGTGAGACCATCGTATCGAACGGCGGGGACGCGGCCAACTGGCTGGGTCTGACGACCCAGAACGCCGTACGCACGGTCTATCTCACTTCCGGCCCCAATCGTCTGCTGTATTTCGGGGCGCACCAGGTCAAACTGCTCCATGCCCCACGGTGGCAGCTGGCGGCCGCACACGGAACCGCCGGCACCGTCATCCGGGCGATCTCATGGCTTGGTCCGCGAGAGATTGAGAGAAGTCTGGATGCCGTGCTGCCGAAGCTCTCGCGGAACGACATGGACGAACTCGTCGCCGCACAGTCCGTCCTGCCCAAGTGGATGGCGGAGCCGTTGAGCAGGCGTATCGCGAGTGTCTGAGGAATACCAGCGCCTCCCGAAAGCCGAGAGGCGCGAGGCCCTGCAGGCGGCGGCCCTACTCTCCGGCCGGAGGACCCAGCTTCTGGAGAAGGACATCTGGGTTGTCGCAACTCTCATGTTGGCCGAGCGAACGTTCTGGGAGAAGGCGACGTCGATGCATGTCTACTGCCTTCAAGGACGCGTCCGTGGCGAGCGTTGGTCGAGGCACTGGCACGATCTCGTCCGTCTTGACGACGCCGGAATCGCAGCACGGGCTCTGGCAGACCGCGAACTCGCTCTGTCAGTCGCCCGCCATAAGGCGATGTTTTTCCGGGAAAACGACTCGAACCGCCAGCGGATCGATTACCATGCCGCCGTCTCGGGCAACCTCAGGCTCGTTCCTGCGGGCAGAGCGCGGGGAGCTTTGGCCGGAAGACTACGCCACCATGTTGCCCACCGGGATGTTGCTGGACGACGACGAGCCGTTCGACACGGTCATGCAACGATGCGCGCTGATCGAGGAAAGGGCCAACGCGGCCTGGGTAACGGACCAGTAATGCCAACGATGGATGTCTTTGCCTTTCGTGACGAGCTCGTAGCCGAATACTCGAGGTCCTCCCAGAGCTTCACGCGCTTCCGGGCGGAGGACATCGCGCGCGCGGCGGATGCGGCCTATGTCCCAGGCCACTGTGGGCTGGGATGCCTGCTCGACGCCCGGCGGAACAAGGGAGCGATAGGTCGAGACTCGCCCTGCGCTGAAGTCCACGACGAGCAGGTATCCGATTCCTACCGTAGCGGCCGTTGAGAGATAACACCCCGCGAGGAACAGCATTGGAGGGCGTCTGGCGTGGTTCGCGTAGTTCTGGAGACGGGCCATTACGATTCCGGATTGAGGTGCGGCATGTCACGCGCAATGCAGTGTGCGGCTCGGGCAACGTCGGCGAAACGTGGGTCTCGAACCACTTACCGAGCAACCCCGCATCGTCCTCCTGGACGTCCTATCCCACCGCCCCCCACCACCGCCCCGGCCTCAGCCGCTCCCCCCGCCCCCCCACCCGGTCCAGCCAAAGCGCCAGCCCCCTCAACCGCGTCCCCGCCAGCCACCTCCACACGCGACTCCACCGGCGCCCATAGTCCCGATTGTACGGACACACCCGAACGCAGATCGAGCAGTCGGTGTTCTGGTTGGCCCAGAAGCGGAAGCACTTCTCG
>JAPPGB010000001.1 GCA_028821475.1 Spirochaetaceae bacterium | reverse complement strand
TTGGCAAGGAGATCACCGATGTCCGCAAGGAGATCGCCGATGTCCGCAAGGAGATAACTACCCAGACGCGGTGGATTCTCGCCGTACTGGGAGGCGCGGCGGTGTTGATTCCGATCCTGCAGCGTGTAATGGCGGCACTCATACCGTAGCCGAACCGCGGCAGGCTACCTTTGCGCAAGAAGTCTGTCGTACTCGTGGTGCGCGCCGATCCAGAACCACACGATGTCGCCATCGTCCATTACGCCAAGAGCGCGATAGTCGATGCTTACGCGTACCGAGTACCGAGTACACCGGAGACCTCTGACTCACGCGCTTGAAACCAAGGCTTGGGTGACGCGGATCCGACACAAAGAAGCGGTAGGACTCCCGAGCCTGCCTGCGCACGTGGTCGGGAAGGCGTCGATATGCCTCCCAGAAGCTCTTCCGGGCGAACGAACGCACATCTATAGATCGTCTGCATCAAGTGGCCGCGTCCGCCCCGCATGGTGCTCCGACAGGGCCTCCCTGGCCAGCAGCTCCAGCAGGTCCTCCGACTCGGGACGACCAAACAGTTCGGCCCATCGCCGCTCGGATTCCAACTCGGCCAGCACGAATCGCACGAATCTATCCTGTTCCGCCCGCGGGAGTTCCGCCGCTTTGCTGAAGGCCCTTTGCAGAAGCTGATTCATCCACGTTCATCCGTGCGTGGAGTTCGCGCGGGCCATGGGACCGGCGAGACCGGAGCCCTTGCCACTATGGCCAGCCCCCCACACTTGAACAATCGCACGCCCCACGACCGCCGTCAATAACCAGGATTGCGGTAGTTGCGGCAGGACGGCAACAGATCTCGCCTCAGTCTCACCGACCCCAGAGCCGCCCAGATTCGATCCGAAACGCGCGCGGTTGACAGGCTGCGGCGGGCGCCTCGGAACCCACCGCGACCAGCGGGCACGGCCCAAGCCCAGTCGCAGCCGCTCGCGCCGGTGAGCACACGCGGCCGGTCCCGACGCTACCGGGAGTCGACCGGGGCTCATCGCGTATGGCGTCCCGGGCGCGCGAATGCCATCGAGTACGGTGCCATGGGTCATCGGTAGAGGACTTGACCGGCATGAACCGGTACGACGTGGACGGTGTAGACAGGACCTTTGTTCAGGTGCTATTTTCGGGTCTGTTGAGAAGTGCCACAAGGAGCGCGTACATTGGGCGTCAAGTTCTCGGAGGATGTCGTACCCCTTACCGACTTGAAGGTGAATCCGGGGCGGGTTGTCAGGCATGCGTCGGAAGCTCACCGGCCGGTGTTGCTGACCAGTCGGGGCCGCGGCGTCGCGGTGGTGCAGTCGGTGAGCGACTTCGAGGCAGCCGAGGATGAGCGGGAGTTCATGCGGGCGGTAGTCGCCGGGCTTGCGGACCTGGAGGCGGGCCGGGAAGTGTCCCTGGCCGAGGTGAAGGAGCGGCTCGGACTCGGATAGACGAGTGCTCTCCATTCGCTTTTCGGAATCCGCCGTCTCGGACCTGGAGGAACTCATGGGCTGGTACGAGAGCCGGGGTGTCCCCGACGTCGGGAGGCGGATCGCAGCGGAGATAGTGGCCCGGATCGAGACGCTTGGCGATCTTCCCGACAGTGGACGGATCGTGCCCGAGTTCAATCAGCCCGCCATACGGGAACTCATCCACCCACCGTTTCGCATTGTCTATCGCCGCGGCGCGGCCCACGTCCAGGTGGTGCGCGTATGGCGCGGCGAGCGATTGCTCAGGCTGCCGGAGGAAGACTACCGCTGATGGATAGCGTAGGGTGCAGGCGTGTGTGAGCATCGGCTTCCCGGGATTGACGAGATCGACGCGGCGGCGCGGGTCGTGTACCGCACCATGCCGGCCACGCCGCAGTACCGCTGGCCGCTGCTGGAGGAGCGCGCCGGCTGCGCGGTGTGGGTCAAGCACGAGAACCACACGCCAATCGGCTCGTTCAAGCTGCGCGGCGCGCTGGTGGCGGTGGAACGGCTGCGGCGGGCGCGGCCCGAGGTGACCGGCGTGATCGCCGCCACGCGCGGCAACTACGGGCAGAGCGTGGCGTACGCGGCGCGCGCGGCGGGCCTGTCCGCCACCGTGGTGGTGCCGTTCGGCAACGCGCGCGAGAAGAACGCCGCGATGCGCGCGTTCGGCGCCCGCCTGGTGGAGCACGGGCGCGACTTCGACGAGGCGTTGCCGCACGCGCAACGTCTGGCGGAACGGGACGGGCTGCACATGATGCCGTCGTTCCACCCCGACCTGGTGCCGGGCACGGCCACCTACGGCGCCGAGCTGTTCCGCGCCGTCCCCGGCCTGGACGCGGTGTACGTGCCGATCGGGCTCGGTTCCGGCATCTGCGGCGTGCTGGCGGCGCGCGATGCCCTGTCGCCGGCCACCAGGGTGGTCGGCGTGGTGTCGGCGGCGCTGCCCGCCTACGAGCGCTCCTTTGCCGCCGGCGAGGCGCGCGAGACCGGTCCCGGCGACACGGTCGCCGACGGCATGGCGGTGCGCAAGACTCACCCGGTGTCGCTGCAACTGGTGCTGGCCGGCGTGGAGCGGGTGGTGGCGGTCACCGAGACCGAGCTGCGTGCGGCGATGCGCGCCTGCTACACCGATACCCACAACGTGGCCGAGGGCGCCGGGGCCGCCCCGCTGGCCGCCCTGCTGCGCGAGCGCGAGGCGATGCGTGGGCGCCGCGTAGCGCTGGTGCTGTCCGGCGGCAACGTGGACCGCGAGCTGTTCGCCCAGGTTCTCGCCACTACCTGACTACCCACCAAGGGCCTATACTGTGCCGATGCGACACTTCATCGGTTGCTGCGTGCTGGCGGCCGTGGCGGCCGCCGCCGGTCTGGCCGAGGGCGAGGCGGAGGCCGGTATCGAGCTGGCCAGCTACGAGTTGAAGGGGACCGGACACCTCCTGGACCATCCCGCCGGCTGGACGGCGACGCGCGAGACGACGTACCACGAACGGCGGCTGATCAACGTGCTGACGGTGATCAGTGAGCTGCCGGAGGACCAGGACCTGGAGCGAAAGCCGCGCGGCTACCGCCTGGTGGTCGACCACCTGCAGGTGGGCCGTTTCGCCCACGCGATCCGCCCCGACCAGCAGTACCAGTCGCTGCTGGAGTTCTACACGTTGTTCTACGGCTGGCCGGAACCGGAAGAGGCGGAATTGACCGAGCTGTTCGGCCGGCACGCGGTGTGGATGAAGGCGCGCAACGAGGATGGCAGTTGGGAGTACGCAGTGCTCGGCGTCGGCGTGTTCCGGGAGCTGCACCGCATCGGCTACGCCGTGGTGCTGACGTCACCGGCGGGCAAGCCAGCCGCGGAGCGCGACCGGCTCTGGGCCGCGATCGTCGCCAGCGTGCGCCGCGTCGAAGCGGACGCCGCGAGCGATCCCGCGTCATGAGGAAGCGCCGGCCGGCAGCTTGACAGTCGCTCGCGAGGTGTTGTTGATCAGCTCAAGGTGCAGCTCATTCGCGCTCTTGACCGGTAAGGTTTTTGTGCCATATCATGCGGCATGAATGCCCTGAACAGGTCGCTCGTGGAGCTTGCGTCGCGTTACGCGAGCTGGCGGCGCGTGAGCCTGTGGCGAGTCGGTCACCTCGCCGCCAGTCGCGGCTCCTTCTTCGTGGACCTCAGGGACGGGCGCCGGCACTGCCAGACGAACACCTACAGCCGCGTGTTGCAATGGTTCGCCGACCACTGGCCGGCGGACCTGGAGTGGCCGCCGGACACGCCGCGTCCCGTGCGCTGCGGCAGGGGATCGGCCGATCGGGCGGACCCGGGGAGGGGGGCGGCAAGCCGTACGGTCTCCGGGTTGACGACTGACGTAGAAGCACTTCTCTCATTCAAGAACGGGTTGATCGACAGCGCCGGGCTGAACTGGTCGGCGGATCGTGACCTAGGCGAGTGGCACGGGGTGACCACCGGCGGTACCCCGCCGCGCGTGACCGAGCTCGAGGTCAGCGCCCGCGGCGTGCGCGGGACCATTGCGCCGGTGCTCGGCGAGCTCACCCACCTGACCCGGCTGTGGCTCCCGGACAACCGGCTGACCGGTTCGATTCCGGGCGCCCTCGGAAGGCTCACCCATCTCACCTCGCTGGTGCTCTGGGGCAACGAGCTGTCCGGTCCCATTCCCCGCGAGCTCGGCGCGCTTGAGCGGCTGGCTACGCTGTCGCTGTCGAGGAACCGGCTGTCCGGCCGCATCCCCCGCGAACTGTGCCGGCTCTCCGAGCTGCGTTTCCTGTTTCTGTTCGGCAACCGGTTGACCGGTCCGATCCCGAGCGAGCTCAGCGGCCTGTCGCGCCTGTCCGAGTTGGTAATGTCCGAAAACCGGCTGAACGGTTCGATACCCCGCGCACTGGGAGAGCTGGCGAATCTCGTCCGCTTGTCACTGTGCGGCAACGAGTTGAGTGGAGCTATCCCGGCCGAACTTGCCGCACTGCGGAACCTTGAAGTTCTCGATCTCACCGCCAATCGGCTGAGCGGCTCGATTCCGACCCAGCTCGGCAGGCTGACCCGCCTGGAGCGGTTGCGCATGGACGGCAACCGGCTGACCGGCCGGCTTCCCGCGGAGTTCGGCGGCCTTGCCAACCTGCGCCGGCTGGAGGTGGGCGGCAACCGGTTGAACGGACCCGTTCCGCACCAGTTCGGGGGACTACGGAGACTGGTGACACTGGACCTTGGCGACAACGACTTCCGCGGGCCGCTGCCGCGCGGACTGGAGGCGCTGACCAGCCTGCGGGTCTTGCGGACATCAGGCAACCCGTCGATCCAGGGCCGTCTCACGCTGAAAGACTCATGATCTGACTGGGGGGTCTGGCTATTT